>JALRFG010000027.1:0-12326 GCA_023253795.1 Methylocystis sp. | reverse complement strand
GCGGGTTCTCATTTTCGCCTTTTGGGAGTCCGTCGTAGCGGGGACGCAAGCCAACGCCTGTCGCTGGCTAGCGCCCTTCTCTTTGGGATGTTCGTTCGGCTCGCGCCGGACACCTCCCGAACGCCCAGGGAGCTTCGCCCGGCCGAAAGGCCGGGCGTTTCTCCCGGGCAGTGTTTCCCCCTGCTGACAAACTGCCTCCGAGGCGCCAAACAGGCCCTCGGAGGTGCTTTCATGACCGAAGCCAGCAAACCCGCCGTCATTGGGATCGTCACCGTCTCCGACCGCGCCAGCGCCGGCCTCTATGAGGACAAGGGCGGCCCGGCGATCGAGGCCTATTTCACGCGCGTGCTGACCAGCCCACATCGGTTCGAGCGGCGGGTGATCCCGGATGGCTTCGAGAGCGTCCGCGACACGCTGATCGATCTTGCCGATACGGTCGGCTGCGATCTGATCGTCACCACCGGCGGCACCGGCCCGAGCCCGCGCGATCTGACGCCGGAAGCGACGCTCGCCGCCTGTCCGCGTGAAATGCCCGGTTTTGGCGAATTGATGCGTCAGGTGTCGCTTTCTCAAACGCCGACGGCGATCCTGTCGCGACAGCTCGCGGCGCATCGCGGCAAATGTCTGGTGATCAATCTGCCGGGCAAGCCGGCGGCCATTGAACTGTGTCTCAATGCAGTGATGCCGGCGACGCCCTATTGTCTGGACCTGATCGGGGCGGCCTGGATCGACACCGATCCGGCGCAGGTGAAGACCTTCCGACCACAAGCCAAATAACTACCCATTTGGGCAGGATTTCCCAGCATTTTCCGGGTTCTGCGCCGCTTCTCATCCTGCCTTTCGGGCTGTATAGAAAGCAGCGCCGGCGGTTATGCCGTCGGTCCATATTCAGCGGCGAGGTTTTCTGATCATGAGCGATTTGCGTCTGGTCCTTTTAGGCGTTGCGGGCCGCATGGGCCGCATGCTGACGCAGGTGGCGCCTGACACGCTCGGGCTGAAACTCGTCGCAGCGCTGGCGCCGGAAGGCGACAGCACGCTCGGCGCAGACAGCGGCGCCGCTTTCGGGCAGGGCCCCAATGGCGTGCCCGTGACCTGCGACATCGCCGCCGCGCTCGCCAATGCGGATGTCATTGTCGATTTTTCCTCTCCCGAAGCGACGGTCGGCATGGCGCGCGCCGCCGCCAAGGCGAAGGTTGCGCATATTATCGGCACCACCGGCTTCACCGACGATGATCTCGCCGTCATCGCGCAGGCGGCGCGCGAAACCGTGATTGTACGCTCGGGCAATATGAGCCTTGGCGTCAATCTGCTGGCGGTGCTGGTCGAACGCGCGGCGAAAGCGCTTGGTCCGGCGTGGGACGCCGAAATTGTCGAAATGCATCATCGGTTGAAGGTCGACGCGCCCTCCGGCACGGCCTTGTTGCTGGGCGAGGCGGTTGCGCGTGGACGCGGCGTGGATCTCGCCACTCATAGCGCGCGCGGACGCGATGGCGTCAACGGCGCACGACCAACAGGGGAAATCGGTTTCGCCAGCCTGCGCGGCGGCACCGTCGTCGGCGATCATACGGTGATATTCGCCGGCGCTGGCGAGCGGATCGAATTGTCTCATCGCGCAGAGGATCGCGGCGTCTTTGCGCGCGGCGCCCTGGCGGCGGCGCTGTGGACGCGCGGCAAAGCGCCGGGCCTCTATTCGATGGCCGACGTTCTGGGCCTGTCAGGCGAATGAGAGTCGAGAGACGCGCATGAACATCAGTCGCACACTCGTCCTTGTCCGGCACGGACAAAGCGAATGGAACGCCAAAAACCTTTTCACCGGCTGGAAGAATCCGGATTTGACGCCGCTTGGCGTGGATGAGGCGCGTCGCGCCGGCCGCGAGCTGCGCAAGCGCGATATTCTGTTCAGCGTCGGCTTCACCTCGGCCTTGCTGCGCGCCCAACATACGATGTCGCTGATCTTCGAAGAGCTGGGCCAATCATCTGTGCCGACCGTCCGCGACCGCGCGCTTAACGAGCGTCACTATGGCGATCTCTCCGGCCTCAACAAGGATGAGGCGCGCGATAAATGGGGCGAGGAGCAGGTGCGCCTGTGGCGTCGCTCCTACGATGTGCCGCCGCCGGGCGGCGAGAGCCTAAAGGACACGGTGGCGCGGGTGCTGCCCTTCTACTGTCAGCGCATTTTGCCGCCAGTGATGCGCGGTGAGCGCGTGCTCGTCGCCGCGCATGGCAATTCGCTGCGGGCGCTGGCGATGGTGCTCGATCAGCTGACGCCCGAGACCGTCCCGACGCTGGAAATTTCGACTGGCGTTCCGATCATCTATCAGCTCAACGCGGATTCAACCGTCGCGTCGAAAACGGTGCTCGACGCCTGATTAGATATTGAGGTCGCGGTAGACGCTGACTTCCCTTTCGCGCGCGACGCGCGCGTCGTCGCCGGCTTTAACGCCGCGCCAGATGTCAAAGGCGGTTAGCGCTGTGGCGATCAGGCCAATGATTTTGCCAAACAACATGCCGAAGGGAAAAATCAGCCGCTCCAGCGGCACAATGAATTGCGTGCCGAAAAAGATCGTGCCCGCATTGATGAAATAGGCGGTTCGAAACAGATTTTTTTCTTTCCATGCTTCGCGCGCATAGGGTCGTGAGCGGTTTTTCACTGCTTTATTATAGCGCGGATTGACGGCCAGGCCGAAGAAACGGCGTTTGGGCGGCAGCGCGTTGGGTCCGGCGATAAGATCGTCGAGCGTCCAGTCCAGCGTCACATGCGCATAGATCGCCAGCGCCATATTGGCGAGAACAAGCGCCAGTTTGAGATAGACAAATGACAGGCCAACCTGCGACGGCAGATCGACGAAAAAGAGTTGCGCGAAGGCGTTGAGCGCAAAAGCGGAGCGATGAAACGCCGCGCGGTTCATGTCCTGAACTTTTTCATCAATGAAGCTGGGGCCACCCTTGGCGGCGGCGAGTTCGAACAGCGTTTGTTGCTGACTGGCGTCCAGCCGGAATTTTTTGGCGAGATCGGCGATCGACTCTTCCGGCTTGCCCCGCGCGATCTTGAAGGTGACGGCGGAATAGATCGCGTTGGCGCGGGCGAGAAAGCCGCGCGCATTGGCGTAACTAGAGGTCATCGTCTCAAGAAGATTGTCAGAGTCCGCCATAAAACCGCTTCCACAAACTTGCTGCGCCGGCCTTCAGGACGACGGGCGCGAATCGCGTCTATCATAAACGCCCGACCGCCCTCGTGGAGCCAAAGCGACGCCTAAGCCATATAGCGCCGCCACAGAACGCGTCATGACCCATGACAGGAACATGTCGGTGATGCATGAGCCAATCCCCGGCGTCCGTCACATGCCCGGTTTTCTCGACGCTTCTGCGCAGGCGGCTCTTGCCGCCGATATCGCCGGGGTGATCGCCGCTGCGCCGCTGTTTGTTTCCCGCATGCCCCGCACCGGCGTCCCGATGTCGGTGAGAATGACCAATTGCGGGTCGCTCGGCTGGATGAGCGATCAGGAAAGGGGCTACCGCTACGAGACTCACCATCCAGATACCGGGCAGCCATGGCCAGCGATTCCGCCCGTCCTGCTGGAGGCCTGGGGCCTGCTGACGGGCTACCCCAAACCGCCGGAAGCCTGCCTGGTGAATGTCTACGACGCCGAGGCGCGCATGGGTTTGCATCAGGATCGGGACGAAACCGATTTCGACGCGCCCATCCTCTCCGTGTCGCTGGGCGCGGACTGCCGATTCCGTGTGGGTGGGCTCAAACGGGCCGGCCCAACCGTTCCGCTGATCCTTTCATCCGGCGACGCGCTGGTGCTGGGCGGGCCGGCGCGCCTGTATTTTCATGGTGTCGATAAAATCCTGCCCAGCCTGACAGCGCCCTTGCCGCCGCCCCTGATGGGGCTGGGGGCAAGAGTGAATTTAACGCTTCGCCGGGTCAGCTGAAGCCAAAAGTTCATGCTCTGTTCAAGATTGCCGGGATAAAGGATTGGAGGAGGGGCGTATTGTTTCTTCGGCTGCGTTCGTTTAATTTCCGGCCGATCAACGACTTCTTGGTCCGATCCTGTTCGGGCCGGGTATGAAAACGGCGGGCTAAAACAAACGCCGACACTTGAGGAAAGGAACAAGGATGAAGTCGATTTCCCTGTTGACGTTCGCTGTGAGCGTCGCTCTCGCTGCTTCCGCTGGCAATGCGCTCGCTGGCGACGCCGCCGCGGGTGAAAAGGTTTTCGCGAAGTGCAAGGCCTGCCATCAGGTCGGCGAAGCCGCCAAGAACGCTGTTGGCCCGAACCTGAACGGCATTTCCGGCCGTAAGGCTGGCGCTGCTGAGGGCTACAACTATTCCGAGCCCATGAAGGGCTCCGGCCTGACCTGGGACGAGGCGACCTTCAAGGAGTTCATCAAGAACCCGAAGGGTAAAGTCGCCGGCACCAAGATGGTGTTCCAGGGTCTCGCCGCCGACAAGGATGGCGATGACGTGTGGGCCTATCTGTCGTCCTTCTCCGCCGACGGCAAGAAGAACTAAGACAGCCTTCATTGGTTGTGTTTTTGGAAAGCGGCCCTTGTGGCCGCTTTCTTTTTTTGTCGAACCGCAAACAAAATGCATGCAGCATTTTTGGTATTTCATGGCGCCTAAGCGCACGAAGTCTGGAATGAGTTCAAACTGACTGTTGCAGAAATGCAACGCTAACGCCGAACCCTCTCTCTTTGGAATTGCTTTATTTGCTTCCGAGCCGGCGTTGAAGACAGATAGCCTCACTAAGTCTTCAACCGAGGCGTGCGCTTAATGTCATTCCGCGTGATCAAGGTTTCAGCTGTCGCGATTGTCGCTGCGCTCTACGCAGAGAGAGCTGGCGCGCAAACAGCCTTGCCGACGATCGATGTGGGCAAGAAAGTTCACGCGACTAAAATAGGAACGCCTCGTCCCCAGAAACCTTCGATGCCTGCAACGCGTCCGCCGGAGCGGGCGCCGGTTGTTGTCGCGCATACGAACACGGGCGGCGCCGCGCCAAGCTGGATCCCGGCAGGTGAACAACTCTGGCGCGGTCCGACCAATGTGAACGGCTATTTTGCTGGCGGCACATCGACGGCGACCAAAACAAACACAAAAATTCTCGACATTCCGCAGTCTGTCACCATCATCACGCAACAACAGCTTCAGGACCGCAACAGCCTGACGCTGAACCAGGCGCTCTCCTACACGCCCGGCGTGACCGTGACGCAGGGCGAAGGCAATACCGACGCCATAACCATTCGTGGTCAGGCGACAACCTCGAATTTCTATACCGACAACGTTCGCGACGACGCCGAATATTATCGTGATCTTTATGCGACCGAGAGCGTCGAAGTGCTGAAAGGCCCGAGCGCGATCATCTTTGGTCGCGGCGGCGGCGGCGGCATCGTCAACCGCGTCACCAAAAAGGCGGATGGCGTCGAACGCAAAAATGTTCAGATCAGCACCGGCAGCTTCGGCCGTAAGCGCATCACTATCGATGTCAGCCAGCCAATCAGCGATACGGTCGCTTACCGTTTCAATGGTCTCTACGAAAATTCCTACAACTGGCGTGATAAATTCAGGATGGAGCGCTACGGCTTTTCACCGTCCTTCACCCTGAAGCCAACCGATAAAGACCTCATCACCCTGAATTACGAACATTACTACGATCGGCGTATCGCTGACCGTGGCATTCCAGGCGTTGGCGGCGCCGTTGTTGGCGGCATGAGCATGTATCCCGCCTATCCGCTGGATGTGCCGAGCTACACCTTTTATGGCAGCCCTTCGATGAACTATTCGAAGGCGGCGGTCGATCGCGCCCAGCTGATGATTGATCATACGTTCGAGAACGACCTGAATGTGAAAAATCAGGTTGTTTACGCGCATTATGGCAAGATCTATCAGAACGTTTACCCCGGATATAATTTGGCATTCGCCAATACATTGCCGAATAATGCGTTGCCCTGGTCTCAGATCAGCCTGCTGCCAAACCAGCCAAACAATCCGTCTACGGCATGCAAAGGCCTTGGCGCCACCTGCATCGGTTTGACGGGCTATAACAACTATCAGCCGCGTCAGGATATCTTCAATCAAACAGACTTCACCTATAATTGGGAGATGACTCCTGAAGTGAAGCATACAATTCTGTTTGGTTCGGAAGTCGCCAATCAGAAGACGGACACAAACCGTAACTACGTTGAATTCAACAATCCCCTGTCAAGCAATAACAACATCTATCAGCCCACATGGGCCTCGACGCTTTACGTGCCAACCTATTTCAATGCGCCGGCATGGAAGCGGCATACCGATCTGGATATTGCCGCCGGATATGTCCAGGATCAGTTGAAGATTACTAAATATCTCGAGTTCGTAGGCGGCATTCGCTACGATATGTTCAATCTCAAATTCGTCAGCGGCGCGAATGATGCGCAAGCAGCGCCAACTCTGTCGAACTATTGGGGGCAGTCGCTTACTAATCTTGCGAATGTCTGGTCGCCGCGCGCCGCTGCGATTGTCAAGCCGCTTGATAATCTCTCGCTTTACGCATCCTATTCCAGATCATATCTGCCGCAGGCGGGCGATCAGTTTAATAATATTACGGTCACAACCGTTAATCTCGATCCGCAAAGCTTCGTGAACTATGAAGTAGGCTTCAAATATGAGCTGACCCCAAAGCTTCTGATTACCGGCGCGCTTTACGAACTGTTCCGTGGCAACCAATATCTAACAGCGAACGCCTTTTATAACGTGCTCGCCAACACCAAAACCGCAGGTGGCGAATTCGCTATCACGGGCTATTTGCATGATCTATGGCAGGTGTCTCTCGGCTACGGCAATCAGAACGCCTATATCACGCACAGCAGCCGGCTTCCTGACTATGTCAATCAGCCGTTCTATACAGATATTGGCAAGCGCGTTCCCAACGTTCCCAAGAATAATTTTTCCTTCTGGAATAAATACGACGTTTCATGGATGGCCGATCAGAAGGCTGACACCTTTGGCTTGGGCGCCGGCGTCATCTATCAATCGGCTCTGTATGGCGCGATCGACAATTATCTGATCATGCCAGGCTGGGCGCGCATGGATGGGGCGGCATATTTCAAGCTGACCGAGCAGATCAGCGGGCAGCTGAATGTCGAGAATATTCTGGGCGCGAAATATTATGTGGCGGCGCAGAGCAATACAAACGTCACGCCCGGTTCCCCGAGAGCGGCCTATGTTACGCTCAACGGAAAGTTCTGATCCATCCAGTCTTGCTGGCGTCTCAGCCGGGTGTTCCAGCCTAGACGTTTCAATTTTACAGGGAAATTATAATGTTCCGTCGAAAGTGGACGACGCCGCTGACCATCGGATGCTTCATCATTATGGGCGTTACTGGTCTATTAATGTTTTTTCATCTTGATCAAGGCCTGAATAAATTATTGCATCAATGGGCAAGCTGGGTTTTTGTCGCAGGCGTCATCGCCCATGTGTTGAGCAATTGGGCTACATTCCCGCGTTATTTCACCACAGAGCCTATAGGCAAGGCTCTGATTGTCATTGCGGTGATCGTCTTGTCGCTTTCGTTTTATTCATGGGGTTCTGAAAAGGATCAGCCGCCTTCGGTGCTCGCCATGAAAATGCTGGTCAGGGCGCCCATCTCGCAGTTGGCGCCACTTGTCGGCAAAGATAGCGCAACCCTGATGAGCCGGTTTTCGACAGCAGGAATCGCGATCCAAAATGAAGACGCCACAATTGAGAGCGTCGCAAAGGGCGATAAAAAGATACAGGGCAAGGCCATCAAAATACTATTCGGTGTTCAAAAGTAGATTTTACCCGAAGCGGGGTTAGCCAGCCAATCGATGCTTTTGAGGTGGCTTGACGACGCGCTTTTCAGGGCAAATCGAGCGTCTTCCGCGCGCTGATCACGGGCTCGCCGTCTGCGCCTGGATGGTTTATAGAAGCGCAACCTTTTATCTTCGACAGTCTGCATGGCTTATGCGCCAGCAGGCCGCATCAGGCCATCTTCCGCCGTGACCCGACGCCCCGACGAACTCTTTTCCGATGTCATGCAGCCGCTGGCGACGTTGCCGGTGTTCTTCCCGCTTGCCGGGAAGCGGGTGATTGTCGTCGGCGGTTCTGATGGCGCCGCCTGGAAAGTGGATCTCGTCGCTGCGACAGGCGCGCAGGTGGATGTTTACACCACGTCACCCTGTGACAAGCTCAAAGAACTGATCGCCGCCCGCGCCAATGTCGCTTTGCATGTGCGCGCCGTGACCCCGTCGGATTTTACCGGCGTCACGCTGGCTTTCGGCGCGACATTCGACGACGCAGAGGCGATAGCCGCGCGCGCCGCGGCGGACGCCGCGGGAGTTCCGCTCAACCTTGCCGATCGGCCGGGGATGAGCGATTTCATCATGGGCGCCATCGTCAACCGTTCGCCACTTGTGATCGGGGTGTCGACGGGCGGCGCCTCGCCGGTCTTCGCGCAGGCTGTGCGCGGGCGCATCGAGTCACTGGTGCCCGCCAGCTTCACCGCCTGGGCGCGCGCCGCACAGGACTGGCGGCCGGGGGTGCTGTCTTCCGGTCTCGATTTTCTGGCGCGTCGGGATTTCTGGCGTCGCTTCACGCGTCTCGCCTTTCGTGACATCGAACGCGCCCCGCAGGAATGCGATCGCGTCACCCTTATTGATGAAACCCGCGCTGCCGGACCTGCGGTCGCGCGTGGTCGCGTGACGCTGGTTGGCTCTGGTCCCGGCGATCCGGAACTCATTACCCTTAAGGGCATGCGCGCGCTGGCGGGCGCAGATGTCGTTCTGTTCGACGATCTGGTGCCGGCCGGCATTCTTGATTTCGCCCGGCGCGAGGCGACCCGCATCAATGTCGGCAAGCGTGGTTATGCGCCCTCGGTTCGACAAGAGGAGATTTCCGCGCTGCTGGTGTCGCTGGCGAAAGAGGGCAAACATGTCGTGCGTCTCAAAGGTGGCGATCCGTTGATTTTCGGACGCGCCAATGAGGAAATCGCCGCGATGCGCGCCGCTGGTCTCGATATTGAGATCGTGCCGGGCGTCACCGCCGCTTGCGCCAGCGCCGCCGCCATTGGCGCCTCGCTGACCAGTCGCGAAACCGCGCGGCGCGTTCAGTTCATCACCGCCCACACCAAGGATGGCGTTTTCCCTGAAGATTTTGAATGGGAGGCGCTCGCCGACCCGCGTGCGACAACGGCCGTTTATATGGGCAATCGCACCTTGCCGGCGCTGTCCGCGCGGCTGCTGGAAAAGGGTCTCGCGCCCGATACGCCCGCCTTTCTGATCGAACGCGCATCGACACCGGAAGAAAGAATTATCCGCGGAACAATCGCCGATCTCCCGGCGCGTGTTGCAGATGAAACGCTGGTCGGGCCCGTCATGGTTCTGATCGGGCGGGCGTTGATCGAAAATATTTAACAGTGGTTCGGCTTGGCGCTTCGCCGCGTCACGGCATTAAAAGTGCGGTGGTGTAGCGAGTAGCGCGAACAAGCCGGCTTCATCAGGTTTCTCAGCAACCTCAACGCTTATGCCCTGCGCTCGCAATGGCGTGGCGACATCTTCGGAAAGCGCTAACGTTCGGATTGACGCCAGAGCGGGCGTCAATTTCTCTGCATCGACAAGGCGCAAAAAAATCTCAACGCTACGGCGCGAGTAATGAAGCGCAACATCGATTTTATTGGCGCGCAGCGCCATGCGCGCCGCCTCCCTTAAAGCTGTTGCCGCACGCGCTTCATAGACATCCACAGCGGTGATGCGATGCCCGGCGGCGCGCAAACCCGCTTCCAGCGTCGGTTGACGGTCACGCCCGGCGAGATAGAGAAAATGCGCGGGTTTGGCGTAAGCGGCTAGCAATAATGGCAGGATCGCTTCGGCGGCGCCGGCGACAATTTGCGGGCTGAGCCCACGCGCCCGTGCGGCGGCGGCTGTCTTGGCGCCAACCAGATGGAAGGGCAGGGCGGCAAGCTGCGAGAAATCCGCAACCGCTTCTATTCCCTTGGCGCTGGAGGCGAGCACCGCGTCGTAATCGCCGGCCGGAACAGGCGCGTTGGTCGCCGCAATCTCAAGCACCGGCGACAGGATCGGCGCATAGCCAAGCGTTCGCAGTTTTTCTCCGCTGCGCGCCGCATCCTCGTGCGCGCGCAGCAGCAGCGCCTGTTTCACATCAGCCCCGCAACGCCATGCGGCAGGCGCAGGATAATCTCCTTGCCAGCGTCGGCGCCGATCAGCGCGGCGTCAATCGCCCGACCTTCACGACGCACATGATAGGTTTCGCCGCCATCAACCTTGATGACTTCGCCATAGAACGACAGATGATCGCCCTCGACGCGCGCCAGTCCGGCGATCGGCGTGCGGCAAGAGCCATCGAGCGCTGACAGGAAAGCGCGTTCAGCGGCCAGCGCCTGCGCGGTAGCGGCGTCCAGCAGCGGCGCGAGCGCCGCGCGCGTCACAGCATCATCGGCGCGCGCCGTCAGGCCAATTGCGCCCTGACCAGCTGCCGGCGGAAAATCCTCCAGCGAGAGCAGCGCTGTGGCGTGTTCGGCAAGGCCCAGTCGCTTCAGGCCGGCCAGCGCCAGCAACGTCGCGTCGATCTCGCCCTCTTTCACTTTGCGCAGACGCGTTTCAACATTGCCGCGCAGAAGTGTGGTTTGCAGATCGGGACGCTTGCGCTTCACCTGCGCAGCGCGGCGCAATGACGCCGTGCCCACAACCGCGCCTTTTGGCAGCGTGTCGATGGTCAGCCCGTCGCGACCAATCCAGGCGTCGCGCGGGTCTTCGCGCGGCAGAAAGCCGGCGATGACGATCTCCGCAGGCAAATAGGTCGGCAGGTCTTTCGATGAGTGAACGGCGAAATCAATCGCGCCGGCGATTAGCGCGCTGTCCAGCTCCTTGGTGAAGAGACCTTTGCCGCCGGCCTCGGAAAGCGGCCGATCCTGTATCTGGTCGCCGGTCGTCTTGATGATCTCAATCGTGAAATGATCCTCGTTCACGCCATGGGCGCGCGCGAGCGCGGCGCGCGTCATCCGTGCCTGAGCCAGCGCCAGCGGGCTGCCACGTGTACCGATACGCAAGCTTTTGACAGTCATTCGGCTCCACCTTGGGCAAACAGGATCAAACGAAGGGATGGCGTTCGACGCGCGGGCGCCTGCGACTCATGTCCGCCATCTTACTGCAAGGCGCGCATCAGACGCGCGATAAAGGGAATTCTATTGAAGGCCCTGTGATTGACGCGCAAGGGCGCCAGGCGTCTTTTGCCGCTGCGCGTCGCGCGTGGGGAGGTCTTCATGGCGGCGCGGGCGTCGGCAAGAACGCCCGCGCGGTAGCCCGCAAGCGTCAGCGTGTCGCGGCCATGGCTCCAGCCGTTGAAGATGGCGTCCTTCGCTGCATCATAACGCGCAGCATCGCCTTGCTGGGCGGCGACGTCCGCCAGCCCGAAACTATAGGCGCGAAAGGCTTTGCGGGTGATCTGTCCGCTGTGTCCGGGGTCCATCTCGGCGAAGCTGTTGGCGATAAAACGGTTTGCTTCCCGAGCGTCAATCACCCCATCGCGGTTTTCATCAAAGTTATAGAACATCGCATCCAGCACATGCGCCGCGTCGCTTTGGGCCTTAGCGCCGGCGACGCCGCACAGCGTCAGCATCAATACGGCGGCGGACATACGAAGCTTGGTCATCGTCAATCTCCTCGGCGTCGTCACCAGCAGGGCGAAAGCGGCGCGGAGTCGAAAACCTCGGCGATCCGCGCCCGCGTCGCGGGGGTTGTTCCCTCGGGCAGACGGTCAAGTGGAAAGAAGCCGCTTTCGGCGATTTCACGATCCGGCGGCCGGGGACCATCGCAACGAAAGTCGCGCACAATATAGAGCGCCACATGATCACGCGGCGAACTGCGTCGGTTGAGATAGACGGCGCGCAGTTCCGGCTCCCCGACAACATGGACGCCGCATTCCTCGACAAGTTCGCGCGCCAGCGATCCGGCCATCGTCTCGCCGGCCTCCACGCCGCCGCCCGGGAGATAGAAGCCCGGCACATAGGTATGACGCACCAGCATGATCCGGTTGTCAGCGTCGATCACCAGACCGCGAACGCCCAGCGTCATCGGCCGGTGAAAGAGCGCCGTGAAGGTGATTACGCGATGCAGCAGCCGCGCCCGCGTCGACGGCGGTTGGGGATCGGATGGCGCGGGGGCGAGGGGGGCTGACATGAGCGGACTATGGCAAATGCGCGCCGGATGCTCTAGTCGTCGCCGCAACGGAGAACCAACCGCGTGTCTTTTCTGCTCGCCCATCTTTCCGATGCGCATATCGGACCGATCCCGCGCCCCAATCTGGCCGAGCT
>JALRFG010000279.1 GCA_023253795.1 Methylocystis sp. | reverse complement strand
CGTAGAGGCTGATATCCAGGGAATTGCAGGAGACTCGTCCAGCAGCTCCGCGATTGTATCAGCCGCACCGCTCGACGGGGGCATGCTTACAAGTACTATGAGGGGGAATAGTTCGCTTAGCTATATTGGAACCGTTCGTGGTCGTGTTGGCTATCTGGCGATGCCTAATCTGCTCGTTTACGGCACGGGTGGACTTGCTTACGGCGGCGTTAATGCGAGTCTGAGCCTGTTCCAGTTGAACGGTGGAATTCCCGGTGCTTGGGGTGGCGGCACATCAAACTATTCAAGCACCCAAGTCGGCTGGACGGCTGGTGGTGGTGTTGAATACATGTTCTTGCCGAACTGGTCGGCCAAGGCCGAATATCTTTATTATGACCTTGGAAGCATGGCTTCCAACGCAGTAAGTTATCACTTCACTCCGGGTAGGCCTGCAGGGATTGCCGATGTGTCTAACGTTTCCACGAGATTCAACGGCAACATCGTGCGGGCCGGTATCAATTATCACCTCAACTTCGGTGCTGCCCCAGTTATAGCTAAGTATTGAGGTTCCACTCATTCCCTTCATCGGGAATCTCCTGCGGGTAACACCGCGTTAGTCCAAACAGACTACAGGCTCGGGGGGAACCTCGGGCCTTTTTTTTGTTGACA
>JALRFG010000278.1 GCA_023253795.1 Methylocystis sp. | reverse complement strand
GTCATGCACCATCCCGAGATCGATGAACCGGTCGACCAACTTCTCGCCCATGCCGGAGATGTCCATCGCGCCGCGGCTCACGAAGTGCTGGATCCGTTGCTTCAGTTGCGCGGGACAAGCGGCGTTGGTGCAGTAGCGCATCGCCTCGCCCTCTTCACGGTGGGTCGGAGCGCCACAGGCGGGACCGGTGTCAGGCATGGTGAACACGGTTTCGGAACCGTCTCGGCGCTCAGGCAGACTCTGCACGATCTGCGGGATCACATCCCCAGCACGCTGGACGATCACCCAATCGCCGATCCGCAAGTCCTTGCGGGCGATCTCGTCCTCGTTGTGCAGCGTCGCCCGCGAGACGGTGACGCCACCGACATTCACCGGTTCCAACACCGCAAGCGGATTCAGCGTGCCGGTCCTCCCCACGTTCACCAGGATGTCGAGCAGTCGGGTCGTCTGTTGGATGGCCGGGAACTTGTACGCCGTCGCCCATCGGGGTTCCCGCGCGACTGCGCCGAGCTCCTCCTGTTGACGCACGCTGTCGACCTTGATGACCACCCCGTCGATCTCGAAATCCAATGCAGCCCGACGGTCGTGCCACCACTGGCACCGAGCCCACGCCTCGTCGATCGAGTGGTGGATCGCCGCATCGCGGCTTG
>JALRFG010000277.1 GCA_023253795.1 Methylocystis sp. | reverse complement strand
GGCTCGCCTGCGCGACCTTGTCGGTCGCGGCACGCATGCCGGGGATGTCGTTGGCCTCGATGGCCTTCTTCAGCTCATCGAGCGGACCGTCGACGTTGGCCTTGGCGTCAGCCGGGACCTTGTCGGCGTTGTCGGCGAGGAACTTCTCGGCGGTGAAGACGCCGGCGTCGAGGCGGTTGCGGGCTTCGGCGAGCTCGCGGACCTTCTTGTCCTCTTCGGCATGGAGTTCGGCTTCCTTGCGCAGCTTCTCGACTTCTTCCTTGGAGAGACCCGAGGAGCCCGTGATGGAGATCTTCTGCTCCTTGCCCGAACCCTTGTCGACGGCCGAGACGTGCAGGATGCCGTTGGCGTCGATGTCGAAGGTCACCTCGATCTGCGGCTCGCCGCGGCGCGCCGCCGGGATGTCGGTGAGGTCGAACTTGCCGAGCGACTTGTTGTCGGCCGCACGATCGCGCTCGCCCTGCAGCACGTGGATCGTCACGGCAGTCTGGTTGTCTTCGGCCGTCGAGAACACCTGCGAGTGCTTGGTCGGGATGGTGGTGTTCTTCTCGATGAGCTTGGTCATCACGCCACCGAGGGTCTCGAGACCGAGCGACAGCGGCGTCACGTCGAGCAGCAGCACGTCCTTCACTTCGCCGGCGAGCACGCCGCCCTGGAT
>JALRFG010000276.1 GCA_023253795.1 Methylocystis sp. | reverse complement strand
ATTAGTATAGTTGGGAAAACACCGCGCTTGCACCGCGGAGTCATCGGTTCGATGCCGTTATCCTCCACCAAAGAATTTGGTTTGTTCGTCTATCGGTTAGGATAGGGCACTGTCACTGCCCAGAGACGGGTTCGACTCCCGTACAGACCGCCAAGTTTATGCACCGTTCATCTAGAGGCCTAGGATACCGCCCTTTCACGGCGGGTACACGAGTTCGAATCTCGTACGGTGTACCAAGTTTTATGCGGGTGTTCTCCTGGGAGAGGACTCAGCCTTCCAAGCTGATGGAGAGGGTTCGAATCCCTTCGCCCGCTCCAATTTATCTCGGTGTAGTATAATGGCATTACGTTGGTCTCCAAAACCAGTTATGGCGGTTCGAATCCGTCCACCGAGGCCAGATATGCCTTCGTCGGTTAGTGGTAAACCAACGGTTTTGTAATCCGTGACTGTCTGTTCGATTCAGACCGAAGGCACCAAATATCTGACCGTAGCTCAGCAGGATAGAGCAACGGATTTCTAATCCGTTGGTCGGGGGTTCGAATCCCTCCGGTCAGGCCATTTTTAGGAAGGATGGCAGAGTGGTCAATTGCGGCGGTTTGCTAAACCGTAGATCAGTGAAAGCTGGTCCAAGGGTTCGAATCCCTTTCTTTCCGCCAAGGTG
>JALRFG010000275.1 GCA_023253795.1 Methylocystis sp. | reverse complement strand
ATTCCGAGAGGAAGAGGCTGCCGCCCGTGGCCAGCAGGGCAATCACGAAGGCGATCCACAGCTCCGAGCCCTTGAGACCCACCCGGAGCCAGTCCAGGGCCCGGCGCGACGGGGCAAAGAAGATCGCGGTCACGGCCAGCACGACCATGGCCAGCAGGAAGGCCTGGCCGACGATGGCAAAGCCGGAGAGGATCTGGATGAAGGGCTCGGTTAGCGGCTTCACGGCTCCCGATGAAGGTAGCCCAAGGAGCGGGAGCGACGGGACTCGAACCCGCGACCTCCGGCGTGACAGGCCGGCGCTCTAACCAACTGAGCTACGCCCCCGTGGCGCCGGGAGAGTATGACAACCGGCCGCGGGTAGTCTCTTCCCCGTGCTGGAGGCCCCCGCACCCCACGACGCCAACCCGCTCCGGCTGATCCTGCAGGACATCGCCGACGACCGGGCAGCCACGGTGCCGTGGCCTCCCGGTCCGCGCGGCTTCAGCCTCCCGCGCACCCGGCAGTACGCGCGCAACCCGCTGCCGCTGATGCTCGACCTCTACGAGCGCCACGGCCCGGTCTACACCGTCAAGGTCCTGCACTTCAACGTGGTGATGATGCTCGGACCCGAGGCCAACCACTACATGCTCGTATCCAACGCCTCCAACTTCCGCTGGCGTGAGGG
>JALRFG010000274.1 GCA_023253795.1 Methylocystis sp. | reverse complement strand
TTGACGATGTTGGCACCCGTCGCCTCGTCACCCGAGACCTTGAGGCCATCCAGTGCCTTCGCGCCGGCTTGAATCAGGGCCACGCCACCACCGGCGACGATTCCCTCTTCAACAGCAGCCTTCGCGTTACGCACGGCGTCCTCGATACGGTGCTTGCGCTCCTTGAGCTCCACCTCGGTTGCGGCACCCGCCTTGATGACGGCAACACCACCGGCCAGCTTCGCGAGACGCTCCTGGAGCTTCTCACGGTCGTAGTCGGAATCGGTGTTGTCGATCTCCTGGCGGATCTGCTTCACGCGACCGGCGATAGCGTCGGACTCACCAGCGCCCTCGACGATAGTGGTCTCGTCCTTGGTGACGACGACCTTGCGTGCGCGACCCAGCATGTCGAGCTCGATGTTCTCCAGCTTCAGGCCAACCTCTTCCGAGATCACCTGACCACCGGTGAGGATGGCGATGTCCTGGAGCATGGCCTTACGGCGGTCTCCGAAGCCAGGAGCCTTGACGGCAACGGACTTGAAGATTCCGCGGATCTTGTTGACCACGAGGGTGGCGAGAGCTTCGCCCTCCACGTCCTCCGCGATGATGAGGAGCTGCTTGCCGGTGCGGGCGATCTTCTCCAGCAGGGGCAGCATGTCCTTCATCACGGAGATCTTCTTCTCGTGGATCAGGATGTAG
>JALRFG010000273.1 GCA_023253795.1 Methylocystis sp. | reverse complement strand
ATCTGCAAGCGCCTCTAGCGCGGGCTGGTCCATGAAGTGGGAAAGGCGGGCAATTACCGCTTGCGCCTCTTGGTGGATGGCGGCTAATTCAACCAACTCGTCGCCCGTGATACTGCGTGAGTCGGCCCCGCCTGTCTGCACAGCGGCGTCTTTGGTCGCGATGCGCAACAAAAAACTGTCGAGGGCATGGCTGTCTTTGAGGTACTGCTCTTCTTTGCCGGCTTTGACTTTGTAAAGGGGCGGTTGCGCGATGTAAATGTGGCCGCGTTCAACCAGCTCGGGCATTTGACGGTAGAACAACGTGAGCAGCAGTGTGCGGATGTGAGCGCCGTCGACGTCCGCGTCGGTCATGATGATGATGCGGTGGTAACGCAATTTGTCCGCGTTGAAATCATCGGCCCCGCTTTTGCTATCGCCCGCACTGACCTGCCCGATACCCGTACCCAGCGCCGTAATCAACGTGAGGATCTCGTTGCTGGCTAGCAACTTTTCATAACGGGCTTTTTCAACGTTTAGGATCTTGCCGCGCAACGGCAAGATCGCTTGGAATTTACGGTCACGGCCTTGCTTGGCTGACCCACCGGCGGAGTCACCCTCGACGAGGTAGATTTCACAAAGCGCAGGATCTTTCTCTTGGCAGTCAGCCAATTTGCCGGGCAAGCCCATGCCATCAAGCACACCCTTGCGG
>JALRFG010000272.1 GCA_023253795.1 Methylocystis sp. | reverse complement strand
AGGTCCAGCATCTGGTCCACTTCGTCGAGCACGAAGATCTCGACCTTGGAGAGGCTCAGCGCCTTGCGCTCGATCAGGTCGACGAGGCGGCCCGGTGTCGCGACGATGATGTCGACGCCACCGCGCACGATGTCGATCTGCTTGCCGAGCGACACGCCGCCGAAGACGACGGCGCGCGTCAGCTTGAGGAACTTGCCGTAGACGCGGAAGCTCTCGCCGATCTGGGCGGCCAGCTCACGCGTGGGCGAAAGGATGAGCGCCCGGCAGGTGCCCCTGGCCGCACGCTCGGGCGAGGCCGCGAGCCGCTGCAGGATGGGAAGCGCGAAGGCCGCCGTCTTGCCGGTGCCGGTCTGGGCGATGCCCAGCAGGTCCCGGCCCGCGAGCAGGCTGGGGATCGACTGCGCCTGGATGGGGGTGGGCTTCTCGTAGCCCTCGGCGGTCAGCGCGCGGAGCAGGGGTTCGGAGAGCTGGAGGTCGTTGAACGTGGTCAAATCAATGTCTTTCGTCTTCGGAGCATGAGTGGGCAGCGCGGGCCATGTCCGAAGAGACCTGGCGCAGATCATCTGCAACAGGCCGGGCGGGCGCTGAAACCTACCCACGTGAAAGGTATGTTCGGGAATGTCGCTCTGTTTCGGGCCGGAACGGCTGCACCGATGTGCGCCTCACGTATTCCTGTCGGCCAACTACGACAGGCCCCA
>JALRFG010000271.1 GCA_023253795.1 Methylocystis sp. | reverse complement strand
AGTCCAGCCTTGGAGTGAAGTGTAGTATAGTGATCTTTCCCCATGGAATTTTTATTGGTGTAGATTACGTAAAAGCCTGCGTAGGAGGAGAGCATACCTGCCCAGGCGATGATGCCGTGGAGTTTGGTGTTGGTGTACCCCATGCGTTTTTTGGTAAGCGTTGCTGTGCCCATTAGGCCTACCATGCCTGACAGAGAGAGAGAGTTATATAAAATGAACGAGTGAAGGATGAGTACGCTGTTTTGGTAATGAAAGAGAGCCATCCAAGATTGTCAAACAAACCCCAGAGCCGATTAAAAAAAGAGTCATCGTTCCAAAAAGTTGTCATCAATCGAGTGATTCTTTCATTTTGACAGTACCACACAATAATAATGAACACTCAAAAAAATCTACCCTTTTGGCAGAACAATAAATGTCAATATAATGTGTCATACTATCGAAATGGGTTGAAATCCTGATGACCTATCATTGTGTATTAAAAATAAACAATCATTCATTCTCTTTCTTTTCTTCTTCAGGCTGGCCTATTGACGATGCATCAAAATATATACAGTGGAGGCAGGGACGTACCAACCATCATTAAAAACGGATGCCAACTAAAAAACCTCCAGCCGGCACCCTCCGGTCTCGTTGCGGCATAATATCCGCCTAGTAAGGAGTGACCGATTATTATGGACAACAGGAGGAGGTATTTGTTGGTTGGGAGG
>JALRFG010000270.1 GCA_023253795.1 Methylocystis sp. | reverse complement strand
ATCAGCGTGACGCTCGCCTTGTCGAAGGTCTTGGCCTCCTTCTCGGCCTCGCCGCGGCGGTTGGCGTTCTCCGATTCGATTCGCGCGCGGTTCGCCTCGAACACCTTGCGGTTCGCTTCGTTGGCGCGCAGCGCCTTCTTGCGCGGCAGCAGGAAGTTGCGGGCGAACCCGTCCTTCACCTTCACCACGTCGCCGATGGCGCCGAGCTTTTCGACGCGCTCAAGCAGAATGACGTCCATCTCTGCTACTCCCTCACTTCACGATGTAGGGCAGCAGGCCCAGATGGCGCGAACGCTTGATCGCCTGGGCGAGCTCGCGCTGCTTCTTGGCCGACACGCTGGTGATGCGCGAGGGCACGATCTTGCCACGCTCGGACACGAAGCCCTGGAGCAGACGCACGTCCTTATAATCGATCCGCGGCGCGTCCTTGGCGGAAAACGGGCAGCTCTTGCGGCGGCGAAAGAATGCGCGGGCCATTATGCCGCCTCCTCTTGCGTGTCACGACGCGGGCGATCGCCGCCACGCTCGCCGCGATCCCCACGGTCGTTGCGATCGCGACGGTCGCGATCGGACTTGCGCATCATCACGCTGGGACCAGCCTCGTGCTCGTCGACCTTGACGGTCATGTAGCGGATGACGTCCTCGTTGATCTGGGTCTGGCGCTCCAGCTCGGCGACGACGTCGCCGGGGGCATCGATCTCGAGCATCACATAATGCG
>JALRFG010000026.1 GCA_023253795.1 Methylocystis sp. | reverse complement strand
CGGATGGTCGCCTGTCGCTGGGGCGAAATCACCTTGGCCCCGGTGAGATCGGTCACATAAAAGGCGTCGACCGCGCGCTCGCCGAAGGTCGTGATGTGAGCCGAGGCGATGTTAAGATTGAGCTTTGAAATCGCGTTGGTGAGATCATAGAGCAGACCGCCGCGATCCAGCCCCGAAACCTCGATGACGGTGTAGACATTGGAGAGGCTGTTGTCGACGACAACATCCGGCGCCACCGGAAAATCCGCAATCGCCGGCCGGATGGCGCCGCGCGCCTGCAACACCTCGGAAATCACCGCCTCGCCCCGCAGGGCGCGGGCGATCAGCGTCGCGATACGTTCGGCGCGACGGATCTCGTCATCATCATAGGTGAAGGCGCGGGAGAAGAAGATCGTGTCGAGCGCCAGCCCATCCATGGTGGTGAAGATATGCGCATCGACAATATTGGCGCCGCTGGCGGCGCAGCCGCCGGCGATGATCGATAATAATCGCCGATGATCCGGCGCGATCACCGTCAGTTCGACCACGCCACGCTCGGGGTCGAGCCGCACATCCGTCGCCAAAGGCGCATCGGCGCCATCGAGCGCACGCAGCATTTCGGCGTGGCGCGCCTTGCGGTCGGCGTCAACTTTCAGCCAGTAGGCGGGATAATGACGCTTTGTATAGGCCTCAAACGTCGCGTCGTCCCAGTCCGGCAGCGCAGCGCGCAGCTCCACCTGCGCCGCAGCGACGCGACTTTTGCGATCGACAGTCGAATGTCCGCCGCGCAGCACGACTTCCGTCTCCCAATAGAGCATCAGCAGCAATTGCGCTTTCCAGGCGTCGAGCACGCCGGGACCAACCGCGTTGATGTCGCAAATCGTCAGCACGAAGAGCATTTTCAACCGCTCCATCGTTTGCACGATGGCGGCGAAATGCTCGATGGTCGCCGGATCGGACAGATCGCGGCTTTGCGCGAAGCTGGACATGGTCAGATGCTGTTCGACCAGCCAGGCGACGGTTTCGGTTTCGCCGGGCGTAAAGCCAAGCCGCGGACATAGTCGGCGCGCGACCTCCATGCCGGCGATGGAGTGATCCTCTTTGCGTCCCTTGGCGATGTCGTGAAGGAAAAGGCCGAGATACAAAACCTTGCGATTGACGATTTCCGGCAGCAGATCGCCAATAATTTTTTTCTGCTCTGGCAGGCGTCCGGCCTCAAGATCAGAAAGGCCGCCGACGGCGCGCAGCAGATGCTCGTCGACCGTATAATGATGATACATATTGAACTGCATCAGCGCGACAATGCGGCCGAAGTCAGGGACAAAGCGTCCCAGCACGCCGGTTTCGTTCATGCGGCGCAACACAATTTCCGTCATATTGCGAGACATTAAAATTTCAAGAAACAGCCGATTGGCTTCCGGATCGGCGCGCAAATCGGCGTCGATCTCGCGCACTGAACGAGCGACGGCGCGCAAGGCGTCAGGATGGAATGGCAGCCCATGATGATCCGCCAGCCAGAACAGGCGAAGAATATTGACCGGATCACGTCGGAAAATATCATCGTCAAGGATCGAGATGCGATCATTGGCGATAATGAAATCGCCCATCTTTCCTTTGGCGCGGCGACGGCGAAACGGTTGCAGAAACCGCTCAAAAATGGCGCGCGGCTTGGCCTGACGCGCCTCCAGCGCTGCGCAGACGATCGCGGTGAGATCACCGACATCCTTGGCGACAAGGAAATAATGCTTCATGAACCGTTCGACGCGCGACAGGCCGGCGCGGTCGTGATAGCCCATGCGCTCGGCGAGCAGCGGCTGAATGTCGAAGGTCAGACGCTCATCGGCGCGACCGCGCGCAAAATGCAAATGACAGCGCACAGTCCATAAAAACTCTTCACAGCGCTCAAACAGGCTATATTCGGCAGGCGTGAACAAGCCGGCGGCGACAAGCTCTCGCGGCTCTCGCACGCGATAGACATATTTCGCGATCCAGAACAGCGTGTTGAGATCACGCAGGCCGCCCTTGCCTTCCTTGACATTGGGCTCGACCAGATAACGCGAGGCGCCGGCGCGTTTTACGCGCGCCGCGCGCTCCGCCAGTTTGGCGGCGACAAATTCAGAAGCGTCAGTGCGGGCGATTTCCCGATCAAAAGTTTCCTGTAATTCGCCAAACAGATCGGCGTTTCCAAGAATAAAGCGCGCTTCAAGCAATGTCGTGCGGATGGTCATATCCGTCTGCGACTGACGAATGCATTCCGCAATCGAACGTGTCGCATGACCAACTTTCTGACGCAGATCCCATAAAAGATACAGGATCGCTTCAACGACGCTCTCGCCCCATGGCGTCTGCTTGTTGGGCAACAGAAACAGCAGATCGATATCGGAGCCGGGCGCCAGCATCCCGCGTCCGTAGCCGCCAACCGCGACAATCGCGAGACGTTCGACGAAAGCCGGGTTATCGGCGACATGCACATAACCGACGACATAATTGTAAATGGCGCCGATCAGTTCGTCCTCAAGCTCGGACAACAGCCGTCCGCAGTTCGTTCCGCGTCCACCCGCTTCGAGTTGCGTGCGGGCGCGCGCCCGACCCTGCGCCAGCGCGTCTCGCAGCAGGTCAAGCACTGCCGCGCGTCGATCGGCGTCACTGCGCGCATCGATGCTGATCGCTGCAATGGCCGGCCGCAAGGCCTCACGCAGCCCGCGAAAACTCATGCTAGACGCCAGGCCGTCGAAGACTTCGCGTGGCGCGTGTTCGACCTCGACCGGTTTCATGAATCCGCGCGCAGCGTCGCCAGGCTGCGTTCGATCACATCGAACAAGGGCGCCGTCAGATCCGGACCGCCAATACGCTTGAGCGCGCGCAGACCGGTCGGCGATGTGACGTTAATCTCGGTCAGAAAGCCGCCAATGACGTCGATGCCAACGAAAATCAATCCACGCTTTTTCAGTTCAGGCCCCAGACGATCGCAAATTTCCTGCTCGCGCGCGTCAAGTTGCGTCACCGCCGCTGCGCCGCCGCGCACCATATTGGAGCGAATGTCATCCTGCGCCGGCACGCGGTTGATGGCGCCCATAGCGACGCCGTCGATCAGCAAAATGCGTTTATCGCCCTGCGCCACCTCCGGCAAAAATCGCTGCACGACCCAGGGCTCGCGAAACAGCGTGTGAAACATATCAAACAGCGATCCAAAATTCGGATCGCGCTGCGCAACTTTGAAAACGGCTGCACCGCCATGGCCATAGAGCGGCTTCATGACAATATCGCCATGCCGCGCGCGAAAGGCTTCGATGGTGGCGCGGTCGCGCGTCAGGGCCGTCGGCGGCATCAGATCGGGAAAGTCCATCACAAAGACTTTCTCCGGTGCGTTGCGCACATGCGCCGGATCATTGACGACCAGCACACGCGACTGCACACGCTCCAGAAAATGCGTCGAGGTGATATAGGCGAGATCGAATGGTGGATCCTGCCGAAGCAGCACCACATCCATCTCATTCAGATCGATCTCCCGCGCCTCGCCCAGCGCATAGTAGTGGCCGGGTTCATCGAACACATCGATGCGATGCGCGCGGGCGATGACGCGACCGCCATCGAGCGACAGCAGGTCGGGCGTATAGAACCAAAGCCGATGCCCCCGGCGCTTCGCCTCCAGCATCAGGGCGAAGGTCGAGTCGCCAGCGAAGTTGATCCGCTCCAGAGGGTCCATCTGGACCGCGATTTCCAGCATTGTTGTTTTCGCCATTATATGCTTGTTTTTATTATATTTACACGCTTACTTGCGCCTTTGGAGCGCCATGGGGATGCGTTCATTTAACGTCCCGACATCAGCGCTCCGTCTCCGTGCCCCTTTTAGCATGGGCGCACGCCGGCTGGCGACAAGGCCTCGCCCGCGGCGGACGCGACGAGATTTAGCCCGAAACGCCAGACATGGGCCTGCCGAGCAGGCACAGCATGCTGCTTATCCTGATCCATATTCGCCCAGCAGGATCATAATCTCAGGAACGCTATGCTGTTCTTCTGCGATCTGATTTTAGACATGAGACAAAACTATCCGCCGAAACAGCGCCCCTGCGTCGCCGTCATCAGGCTGACGATTGTTGCAAGACAGCCACATAGACCGGACAAATCAACAACATGTCGGCATTTGCGATCAATAAAAATTGATCGGGCGCGGCAGGCGTGTGAAGCATGATCATGCGTCGCCTGCCCGGCTTTCTGGCCTTTCTCTGCCTCATTGCATCCTTTCCTGCGTTTGCGCAGGAAACGGAGAAAGCCGTGTCGCCTGCTCCGCACGCGCGCACCTATTACGAGACGCCGCGCACGCTCATCGAATTCCTCAGCAACTCCACGCGTCCCAGACCCGCTGACATGCCAACGATGCAAGCGTTCAGCTGGCAGGGCATGCATGCCGGCGTCAATTTTGGCTTTGGCGTTGCGCCCGGCACAAATCCCTGGGGCGTCGGAGCCGGGAGCGAAGAACACGAAGCTTATCGCGTCGATGCCGGCTGGCTGCTGCCGAAAGCCCCGCTCTCCGGCCTGATCGGCGGCGTGCAAGTTGGCTATGACCAGACATTCGGCCGCCTTGTGACTGGCGTGGAGGCGGACTGGCAGGCTGGCGGACTCTCAGGCGGCCAGGCCGGCTTTGGTCAGCCGCAGGAACTCAAACCCTTTGTCGATAATCGTCGCGCGATCGATTGGTTCGGCACGCTTCGCGGTCGTCTCGGCTATGCGCTGACGCCCGGTTTTATGGCTTACGCCACAGGTGGTCTGGCCTATGGCGGAGGAGCCAATCTGCTTCGCTACATGGATTCAGCCGGCAATGTTGGCGAGAGCGTCAACAACCCCACGCGCGCCGGCTTTGCGGCCGGTGGCGGCATTGAATGGGCGATCAGTCCGACGGTCTCGATGAAGCTTGAATATTTGATGCTTAATCTGGGTCGAAGCCCTGCACATCTCGCATTCACGGAAAATGAGAAAGAAGAAGAAGCTTCCCCGCGCTTCGTGTCGATGGACGGCTATCCAAATCGTTTTGAAATATTCCGCGCCGGGTTGAACTACCGGTTTAACTTCAAGCATTCGGATGAAAAAAACTATGGCGACCCGAATCTGTATCTCTATCGCTCCGGCGATAAATCGCCAGAGATCAGCACGCATTATATTTTCGGCTTCACATACGGAACCGATATTGAGACGGAAGGGCGCGGAGAGATTCTGAACATCACCAAGGTTAACGCCGGCAAACGTCCCAGAACTCTAAAATCCTCAAATCCAGTCGATGTTCAAACTTTCATGCGAGAAGGAAACGCCGGCATCTATAGCATGATCGATAATACGCTGGAGTTTGAGCATACAATTTCCGAAGACTTTCAATATGCAATTGGCGTGATGGGCGCTCATCCGACCATCTTTGGCGTTGAAGACATACCCAACCGTCACAACGTGAGTTTGCGCGGCGTTCTCGGAGAAGCGCGCTACATTATGCTGCGCCGGACCGATAAATTTCCGGTCGGCGTCTCCCTGCATGTCGAACCACAATGGGGGCATATTTCAAACGTGACGGGTTGGGCGGAGACCCTGCTTGAATCCGACAATCGTCTTTGCGTTGACGCGGAATTGCTGCCCAAAAAATTATATGCGGCGCTCAACATCATGTATACGCCACAGATTTTTAGGGAAATTACGGAGTCGAAATGGATTCACTCCGCCTATCATGGCGTGATGGGCGCCATGACCTATTTCGTTGGGCCCAAGGTTGGCGTTGGCGGCGGTTTTCAGTTGCTCAATCGCTGGGTTCAGCCCGGCACCAACGTCACAGACTTGCAGGGAACCGCCTTCTATCTCGGTCCACAGGCCTATGTCAGAGTAACCAACCAATTGTTCCTGACCGTCGCCTGGTCGCGTCAGCTTGCCGGCCACGCCATCCATGATCCGCGACCGCTCGATCTCGCAAATTTTACGCGCGATATGGCCAGAATTCAGTTCGGCGGGGAATTTTAAACGTTTGATTGCGCCTTCGCGTCAGGGCTTCTTTCTCTCGGTCAGTTCTTTGACGGCCTTCAGCGCATTTTCGATATGCGCATGGGCGCCGGAATCCTTGATTGCCGAAACAATCTTGCCCTGCTGGGAAATCACGTAAGATATCCGATCGGCGAAGACAGGTCCGGCGAGCGGAAGTTCAAAGGCGGCATCATAGGCTTTGATGACGTGAAAAGTTGAATCAGCGCCGACAGGAAATTTGTCGCGGCACTCTTTTTTGGAAAACTCTTTCTGTATGTCGATGTTATCGCCGGAGACGCCAATCACGCTGGCCTTCATCTCCGCGAATTGCTCCATCGCCTCCGCGAATTCATGCGCCTCCACCGTGCAGACGCTGGTGAAGGATTTCGGATAAAAATACAAAACCACCGGCCCTTTTTTCAGCGCGTCCTTCAACGAAAAGGTGAAGACTTTGCCGCCCAGCGCCGCCTCGACGGTGAAATCCGGTGCGCTCGCACCGGGCTTCATCATCGCCAGTGCGGAAGTGGCGCAAAAGACCACAAGCAGAGACAGGAGCAGGCGCTTCATCACGAACCTCCGGGAGAGCTAATCAGCATCTAAGATTCGTACGCCCAGCTTCAAGCCGCTGGCTTCAGATATGAATCGCGCGATCATAGGCGCTGTAAACGCTTTCCAGCATGGTTTCGGAGAGTGTGGGATGCGGAAACACCGTGCGCATCAACTCCTCTTCGGTGGTTTCGAGATTCATCGCGATGACAAATCCCTGAACCAGCTCCGTCGCCTCCGCACCGATCAGATGGGCGCCGAGCAGTCGCCCACTTTTGGAGTCGAAGATCGTTTTCACCAGCCCGTCGGGTTCGCCGAGCGCAATCGCCTTGCCATTGGCGAGATAGGGAAAGCGGCCGATTTTCAGTTCATATCCCAGCGCTTTCGCCTTCGCCTCGCTCAAACCCACCGAGGCGATTTGCGGGTGGCAGTAGGTGCAGCCCGGCACCAGCGATTTATCAAGCGCATGCGGGTTTTTGCCGGCGATCGCCTCTACGCAGACGACGCCTTCATGCTCCGCCTTATGCGCCAGCATCGGACCGCCAGCGACATCGCCGATGGCGTAAACGCCGGGAACGTTGGTTCGTCCCGGTCCGTCAATCTTGATCACGCCGCGCTCCAGCGCGACGCCCAGCGCCTCCAGCCCAAGATTTTCGACATTGGCGACAACCCCCGCCGCCGACAGCACGCGTGCGAACGCCGCTGTCTCCGGCTTGCCGTCGGCTCCTTTGAGTGTGGCGACAACACTGTCGGCCTGCCTGTCGAGCGCCGCGACGGTCGTCGCCACACGGATCGCGATCCCCTGCTTTTCAAGCGATTTATGCGCCAGCGCCGCGATCTCGGCGTCCTCGGCCGGCAGGATTTGCCCGGTCGCTTCCACCAGCGTCACGGCGACGCCGAAGGTGTTGTAGAAGGAAGCGAACTCGACGCCGATGGCGCCGCCGCCAACAATCAGTAGCGATTTGGGAAAAGCCTCGGGCTTCAACGCCTCGAAATAGCTCCACACCAGACGCCCGTCCGGCTCCAGCCCCGGCAATACGCGCGGGCGCGCGCCGGTGGCGATGATGATGTTTTTGGCGCGATAGTCTCCGGCCCCCAACGTGTTTTTGGGCGCGGGGATCTGCGGCGTCACCGCCGCTTTTGTCGGCGCGCCCACGCTCACGCTGCCCCCGCCAGTCAGACGCGCTTCGCCCCAGATCACGTCGATCTTGTTCTTTTTCAGCAAAAAGCCGACGCCGGCGTTGAGCCGCACGGCCGACTCGCGCGAGCGGGCGATGATGCGGGCCGGATCGAAGCTCGGCGTCGCCGTCACGCCGAAGACTGCGCCTTCTTTCGCCAGCCGGTAAATCTCGGCCGAGCGCAGCAAGGTTTTGGTCGGGATGCAGCCCCAGTTAAGGCAAATGCCGCCCAGATGCTCGCGTTCGATCACCGCTGTTTTGAACCCGAGCTGCGCGGCGCGGATCGCCGCGACATAGCCCCCAGGACCACCGCCGATGATAATGAGATCGTAGGCCTCGCTCATGATCCATCCCCGCGTCGCCGCCGGCGTTATCTAAATCCGCCGGGGCCCTACTGTTAGACGCCTCGCCCGGGCGCGTCGATGCTCAGGCAGATNCAAAACGACAAAACGCCCGCCGGAGGACCGACGGGCGTTTTAAAATTCATCTCGCTTCAGCCCGCTCAGGCGGCGGCGGGAAGCGCCTTTTTGGCTTGCGCGACAATCGCAGCGAAGGCCTCCGGCTGCTCGATGGCGAGCTGCGACAGAACCTTGCGGTCGACCGTTACGCCCGCTTTGGCGAGACCGTCGATGAAGCGCGAATAGGTCAGACCATGCTCACGCACAGCGGCGTTGAGGCGCTGAATCCACAGCGAACGGAACACGCGCTTCTTGGCCTTGCGGTCGCGCGTCGCATATTGCATCGAGCGATCGACCGCCGCCTTGGCGGTGCGGATGGTGTTTTTGCGGCGGCCGTAGAAACCCTTGGCGGCCTTGAAAGTCTTCTTGTGTTTGGCGTGGGACGTAACGCCGCGTTTAACGCGAGCCATGACGAAACTCCTAGATCAGAATCTGCGATTATTCAGGGGACAGGTCAGCCGTTCGGCAGGAAGTATTTCTTGATGTTGTCGCCGTCGGTCTTGAACAGAACGGTGGTCCCGCGCAGATTGCGGATCTGCTTATTGGTGCGCTTGATCATGCCGTGGCGCTTGCCCTGCTGGGCGTACACCACCTTGCCGGTGCCGGTGATCTTGAAGCGCTTTTTGGCTCCGGATTTCGTCTTTAGCTTGGGCATTTTGCTCTCCTGGGCCATGGCCCTGTTTTTTCTGGACGTCTTCGTCGGGGCGGCCCCCTGTGAAGACGCATCGCGCGAGCGAAAAGAACCGCCACGGCAGCCCATCACTGGCCGGGCGGTTCAAGAAGAGGCCTTATAAGCAATCGCCCGGTCTTCTGGCAAGAGGCCCGGAACGGAGGCTGGCGCAGCTCCAGCAACAGCCCTCCTCCCCTCAGGGAGTAGACGCCTCCGGCGCACCGGCTTATGAAGCGGCGGATTCAAAAAAGACACGTTGATTATCAACAATTGACAGGGATCGAGGAGCGAAAAAATGAATGTCCACGCCTCCGCCGCCGATATGGCCGTATCCGCCGAATGCCCGGTGAACTCCCATAATGAGTGGGATCCGCTGGAGGAGATCATGGTCGGCCGCCTTGAGGGCTCGACCATTCCTTCCGCCCATCCGGTCGTCACCTGCAATATTCCAGGCATGGCCGCGCGCGCGCAGGCTCTGGCCGCCGGTTTCCGCCGGCCCAGCTTCATGATCGAGCCGGCCCAGCAGGAGCTGGATAATTTCGTGAAGGTTCTGGAGCAGCTCGGCGTCAAGGTGACCCGACCCGACGCCTATCCCCATAACCGCAAGTTTTCGACGCCGGACTGGTCATCGCGCGGTTTCTGCAATTCCTGCCCGCGCGACAGCATGCTGGTGATCGGCGACGAAATTCTCGAGACGCCGATGGCCTGGCCCTGCCGCTATTTCGAGACTCACTCCTATCGGCCGATCCTGAAGGATTATTTCCGTCGCGGCGCGCGCTGGACCTCGGCGCCCAAGCCGGAGCTCAAGGACGAGTTGTTCGATCCGAACTTCAAGCTGCCCGAGAAGGGCGAGCCGATCCGTTACATCCTCACCGAATTCGAGCCGGTGTTCGATGCGGCTGATTTCTTCCGTTGTGGTCGCGACATCTTCGTCACGCGCTCCAACGTCACCAACGCCATGGGCATCGATTGGCTGCGCCGTCATCTCGGCGAAGGCTATCGCGTTCACGAGATCAAGAGCCGCTGCCCCAACCCGATGCACATCGACACCACGATCCTGCCGCTCGGTCCCGGAAAGCTGCTGATCAATCCGGAATATCTCGATCCGAACGAACTGCCGGACATTCTCAAAAAATGGGACATTCTGGTCACGCCGGAGCCTGATCCGATCGACGACCGCATCCTCGCCATCACCTCCATGTGCGGCAAATGGCTGAGCATGAATGTGCTGATGATCGATGAGAAGCGCGTGATCGTCGATCCGCATCACACCGGCATGATGCGCGCGATGGAGAAATGGGGCTTCGAACCGATCCCGGTGCCTTTCCTGCATTACGCGGCTTTCGGCGGCGCCTTCCATTGCGCGACGCTGGATGTGCGTCGTCGCGGCACGCTGCAAAGCTACTTCGACTGAGCGCCGCTCCGCGCAGGCTTAAGCAACGGCAAGAGGCGCTCCGGCGCCTCTTTTATTTTTTGGGCGACCGATGAGGCGACGCGGATCAGGGATCGACACCGTCCAGCCGCAGACCAACCATGCCGATCAGGATCAGCAGAATGGAGCCGATGCGCAGCAAGGTCGCTGGCTCGCCAAAAAGATAGAAGCCAACAACCGTCACAGCGGCGACGCTGCCGCCGGTCCACACCGCATAAGCTGTGGCGGCAGGAATTTCCTTGACCGCGAGTCCCAGACAGCCAACGCTGGCGGCCATGAAGAACACCATAATCACCGATGGCCACAGACGCGTGAAGCCGTCGGCGTATTTCATGCCGATCAGCCAGCCGACTTCGCATATGCTGCCAATCAACAGGATGATCCACGCCATGGTTGCGTCCTCGCTTGAGTCGGGCGGCTGATGCGCCGGCGCGCCTTGTTGCCGTCCCTGACCGCCCCGCGTCAAGGCCGCGCGCCACATGAAGGAGAGAGCCCATGAGGGAAATTATGCGCATTGACGCGGCGCCAGCCGGTCATTGGGTTGGTGACGGTTTTCCTGTGCGCTCGCTTCTGTCGCATCATCTGCAGGGCGAATTCGTCAGCCCCTTCCTGCTGCTGGATTACGCCGGACCGACGGATTTTTCGCCCGCCACGACTCCGCGCGGCGTTGGCGCGCATCCGCATCGCGGATTTGAAACCGTCACCATCGTGCTCGACGGCGAGATCGCCCATCGCGACTCGACAGGCGCCGGCGGCGTGATTGGCCCCGGCGACGTGCAATGGATGACCGCTGGCGCCGGTGTGCTGCATGAGGAAATGCACACGCCCGCCTTCACCCGCAGCGGCGGCCGCTTCGAAGTCGTGCAGCTTTGGGTTAATCTGCCGGCCGCGCATAAAATGAGCGCGCCGCGCTATCAGACGTTGATGGACGACGCCATCCCGCATGTCGATCTGCCGGGCGACGCCGGTTTGTTGCGCGTGATCGCCGGCGACTATGCCGGTCATCGCGGACCGGCGCAAACATTTACGCCGATGAATATCTGGGATGTGCGTCTCGACGCTGGCGCGACGGCGACCTTCCGTCTGCCGGAGGGCCATTCGTTGATCCTCGCAGCGCTTGATGGCGCCTTGCGCGTCAATCATGCGGAACCTATCGATGCGGCGGAAATCGTCGTCTTTACGCAAACGGGCGGCGAGATTGTCGTTGACGCGGATCGCGACACCAAGTTTCTGCTGCTCAGCGGCGAACCGATCAACGAAGCCATCGCGCAACAGGGGCCTTTCGTTATGAATACGGCGGAGGAATTACGCCAGGCGATTGCAGATTACCGCGACGGCAAATTTGGCGTATTGCCAAACGGCGCCGGCTGAGACATCGCCGTATTCTCTGAAGTTGCGACGGCGCGCATTTCCTCTAGCGTCGCCGCAAGCGTAATGAAATCGACCGGCTTCGTGAGAAAGGCGTCGACGCCTGCGGCGCGGGCGGCGCGCCGGTCCTCCTCCTGCGCGCTCGCCGTCAGAACGAGAATGGGCGTTCGCGATCTTTGCGCCTGAGCTTCGTGGACGCGAATGGCGCGTGTGGCGTCGCGACCATCGCGTTCGGGCATAAACAAATCCATGACGATCAAATCATAAGCGTCCGTTGTCGCGCGCGTCACGGCCTCTGCGCCATCACGTGCGCGGCTGACCTCAGCGCCAAGCTTGCCGAGATGGCGCATGAGAATAAGCGCGTTGATGTCATTATCTTCCGCGACCAGGACGTTCAGACCCGCAAGCGTGCGCGGCGTCTCCATCGCCACCGGCGTCATCGTTTTCGTCGGCGCCGAGGTCAGACGCGCAAGCGCTGTCGCCGCACGCACCGGTTTGACCAGCCAGCCGTCAAAATCACGCAAGGCCGCTTCGCCGAAGGCGCGTCGTTCGAGCGGCGAAAACAGCAAGAACAACCGGCCGACCTGCGCCGCGCGCGCCATCGCCGCTAATGAACCAAGGCTTTCTGCCCCCAATGCACAATCAATAATCGCCGCATCATAGGTCTTGGCGTCGACGGTGTTCAGACCGGTCGGCGCCACGTTTGGGTCAAAAATATCGACCGTCGCGCCATAGGCGCGCAGCGTCGTCGCGAGGAACGGCGCCTCAAACCGGGTTTGCGCAATAATCGCGATCCGTTTTCCATCCAGCGACGATGTCGGCGCCGCTTCGCCGGCGACGGGCGTCGGCAAGACGAATTCGAATGTCGCGCCCTGCTCTGAACTCTCGCGCAAAACAAGCGCGCCATTCATCGAGCTGGCCAAACGTCGTGAGATCGCCAGGCCAAGCCCGGCGCCGCCATCGCGCCGCGTGGCGGAGGAATCCGCCTGTGCGAAATCCTCGAAAATCGTTGCTTGCGCTGCAGCCGGCACGCCGGGCCCGGTGTCGACGACAAGGAAATGCAGTCCCGTCGGCGTCGACGTCACCTGCACCCCGATCCCGCCCTGTTGCGTGAATTTGATCGCATTGCCAATCAAATTAAGCAGGATCTGGCGCAGCCGCGCCGGATCGCTGACGATGTCGCGACAGGCGTCTGGCGTGATGCAACAGGCGATTTCCAGACCTTTCGCAAAAGCGCGCGGCGCCAATAATTCGACGACACCCTCTACCAGCGGCGCCAGCGCAAAGACTTCGGCGCGAATGTCGAGGCGGCCGGCTTCAATCTTTGAAAAATCGAGAATGTCGTCGATCAGCTGCGCCAGCGCGCGGCCTGAGTCCTCAATCGCCTCAACATAGCTCGCCTGTTCGGCGTCGAGCCGGGTCATGGCGAGAAGCTGCGCAAGACCGATGACGCCATTTAGCGGCGTGCGGATCTCATGACTGACCGTGGCGAGAAAACGCGATTTCGCCTCGCTTGCCGCCTCGGCGCGGTCCCGTTGCGCGGCGGCGGCGCGCAGCTCCCAGATTTCATCGCGCAGCGTGTCGAGTTCATCGCTCGTCTGACGCGTCTGTCGGTGCCAAAGCGCGACACCTGCGCAAACAAGCACTGCAACGACAATACAGGCGGAGAGGATGAATGCGTTCACGCCGCAAGCCGACCGGCGGCGAGGCCCGTGCGATAGGAGAGCGCTTCGGCGAGATGCGCGCGGGACACTGCGTCGGCGCCGTCGAGATCGGCGATGGTGCGCGCAAGTTTCAAGACGCGATGAAAGCCGCGCGCAGTGAGCGCATATTTATCGGACGCCTCACGGATCAATGCGGCGCCGGCGGCGTCGAGTTGCGCCACATCCTCGATCACGCCCGCCGGCGCGGCGGCGTTGGCGATGACGCCCGGCAGACCCAGAGCGTCGTAACGCGCACGCTGACGGACGCGGGCGCGCGCCACACGCGCCGCAACCTCGCGCGATCCTTCCGCCGGCGGCGGCAGCACGAGATCGGCGGCGGAAACGGCGGGCGTCATGATCTGAAGATCGAAGCGGTCGAGCAATGGCCCCGACAGCCGCGCCTGATATTGCGCCTCGCAGCGTTCATTGGGCTGACGACGACAGGCGTAACCGGGATCGCGCGCATGGCCGCAACGACAGGGATTCATCGCCGCGACAAGCTGAAAGCGCGCCGGATAGACGACACGGTGATTGGCGCGCGACACGGCGACCTCGCCGGTCTCCAACGGCTGACGCAGACTGTCCAGCACCTGCGGATGAAACTCAGGCAATTCGTCGAGAAACAAAACGCCATGATGAGCGATCGATATCTCGCCCGGTCGCGCATGGGTTCCGCCGCCGACCAGCGCCGCCATCGACGCCGAGTGATGCGGCGCGCGGAAAGGGCGTCGATCGGTAAGTTCGCCGCCGGCGATATGTCCGGCGATGGAATGGATCATCGACACTTCGAGCAATTCGCGCGGCGTCAACGGCGGCAGGATCGACGGCAGGCGCGACGCCAGCATCGACTTGCCAGCGCCGGGCGGCCCGCTCATCAGCAGATTGTGACCGCCGGCCGCAGCGACCTCCAGCGCACGTTTGGCGCTTTCCTGTCCCTTGATGTCGCGCAGATCGGGCAAATCGCCGGCAGGAGGCGCCCGCACCGCCGGGCTGGGACGCGCCATGATCTGCACGCCGCGAATGTGATTGACGAGCTGAATCAGCGAACGCGGCGCAAGCACCTCCATATCTCCGGACGCCCAAGCGGCCTCGGGTCCGCATTCATACGGGAAGATCAATCCCTGCCCGCGCCCATTGGCGGCGACCGCGGCTGGCAGCGCGCCAGCGACCGGCGTCAGCGCGCCATCCAGCGCCAGTTCGCCAAGCACAACGAAGCCATCCAGCGCATCCGAAGGAATCGCGCCGATCGCCGCCATCACGCCCAGCGCAATGGGAAGATCGTAATGGCTGCCTTCCTTCGGCATGTCGGCGGGCGCCAGATTGACGGTGATGCGCTTCGCCGGCAAAGCGAGCCCGGAGGCGATCAGCGCCGCTCGCACCCGCTCGCGGGACTCCGCCACCGCCTTGTCGCCCAGACCAACGACATTGCACACCACCGAGCCGCTGGAAATCTGCACCTGCACGTCGACGGGTCGCGCCTCGACTCCCTCGAAGGCGACCGTCGCCACCCGAACCGCCATCGCCCCGCTCCGCCTCGCCTGCAAACAGGCTACAGCTTAACCTTTGAGGGTCCGGCGCCCAAGAACAAGAGAAGAACAAAAGCGCGCAAAAAAAGCGACGCCGAAGCGTCGCTTTCTTATTTCTTGTCTGTCGCCCTGATGCCAGTGGCCGACTCTACTCGGCCGGCGTCGGCTCATGGCTCTCGTGGCCAATGACGTCAGGGTGGACGGAATCCGCCTCGGCATGCTCCTCGGGAAGCGCGCCGGGACCGGAGGGGCCAGGACCGCCGCCTGTTGTGATGATCGGCTTCGCGCCCGACGGGGTCTGACGCCGACGGTGAACAAGATAAATCGCCGACGCCGCCAGAACGCCAAGCGTCATCATCGTGTAGGCCGGCATATCGCGCATCAGGGAACGATCAACCGAGAAGGGAAAGCGCGAGGTCCAGACTTCGCCGTGATCGCCGAGCACCGTGACAATGCCGACGAAATAACCACCCTCATTGAAGTTATGCTCGAAATTGATGGTGCCGCCGGGATATTTCTTCGGCGGGCTGTAAGCAACCGTCACCGCATCGAGGTTTTCGTTTTCCTTATCCTCGCCGCCGACATCCTTAACGATGCGAATGGCGATCTGCATGTTGCGCAGCTCGTCCTGCACGGAATCGAGGACCATGATGATGGGCCCGGTCGAAGGGATGTCTTCGCAGAATTCGTTTTTGGAGGATTCCGGCAAATAACCGGTGAAGTTCATCACATCGGGACCAATGAACAGGCGACAGCGTCCTTCCGCTGCGCCCAGACGTCCGTGCGCCTGCGCCGGGACCGTCGTGATCCATGCCGCGCCGAGGACCGCCGCCACCGCCGCGCATCGCGCCAGAACGCGCGATAATCCAACTGATCTGATCGCCATGTTCATGTGCCTACCCCCGGTCTTCGCGCTTGGGCGCAACGCGATGCACAGGTCAATTGTTGTTTGGGCCCGTCGCCTGTCTACGGACCTATTTGTAGGGATAGGGTAGCGCATTATTGACGTAGGGCAAGCGTAGAGGCCTGTTTGCACGCAGATTGGCGAAAATTAACCGCTCTACGCCCAAAAACGCCGCGGCGGCATAATCTCAAAGGGCTGAAAACCTTACCAAGAGTTCATCTCCCGGCGGCTTGCCTCCCCGGTTACAGCCCGCCATATTGATTGGGAGTTTCGCGAGATTCCGCGAAGAAGGCGCCAAGGTTGGCGCTGGCAACATTGAGAGGGTGACATGTCTAACTTCGACGGCAAATGGGGCGTCGGTTACGATCGTAGCGTCGGCCGGTCGACGGCGACGGAAGTCGATCATGGCCTGCGGGCCTATATGCTCGGCGTCTACAACTATATGAGCATCGGCCTCGCCATCACCGGCGCGACCGCGCTGGGCGTTTACATGATGGCTGTCACCAAGGCTGGCGGCGCGATGGCGCTGACGCCCTTCGGACAGGCGATCTACACCTCGCCGCTGCGTTGGGTGATCATGCTTTCGCCGCTCGCCTTCATCTTCATGTTCGGCGCGCGCATGGGCGGCATGTCGGTCGCCTCGGCGCGTAACATGTTCTTCGCCTTCTCGGCGGTGATGGGCCTGTCGATGTCCTCGATCCTGCTCGTTTTCACGGGCGTATCAGTGGCGCGGGTCTTCTTCATCACGGCGGCGGCCTTCGGCGGACTGAGCATCTACGGTTATCTGACCAAGCGTGATCTCTCAGCCTTCGGTTCGTTTCTGGTGATGGGCGTTTGGGGTCTAGTGATCGCCGGTCTGGTCAATCTGTTCCTGCAGTCGACGGGCCTTCAGTTCGCCCTCTCGATCCTGTCGGTGCTGATCTTCTCGGGCCTCACAGCTTGGGACACGCAGATGATCAAGGACATGTA
>JALRFG010000269.1 GCA_023253795.1 Methylocystis sp. | reverse complement strand
GTTGATTCTAACTTGCATACCTATAAATACAAATAATAGTAGAATATGACCCAATTTGAACTTTTTTTTAAAAAAAATTTGACTTTTCTATATTATAGTAGTACTTTTGAAACTGTTGGAGATATTTATAGTTTCAGTCAGAAATGACGAACATCCCCAAAAAGTTTCATAATATATATTTGGCAAAATGAGAATTTTGTTTTAACTTTGTGAAACAATTGAGATGAGAGTCTCAAAAAAAAATGTCCCACAGACATTTGGTTATTTGAAAAAGTAATCTTATCTTTGTGGGACATTACTTTGAAAGTTCTTTAAAATAATATATCGTGGGGTAGTAGCAGTGGTAGCTCGTCAGGCTCATAACCTGAAGGTCGGAGGTTCGAATCCTTCCCCCGCAACTAAAAAAAAAGTTTACAAAAGTACTTGACAGATTGAAAAATATGTTTTATCTTTGTAAACCAATTAAGAGAAAACGTTCTTTGAATTTAAGATATTATCCGTTCAGTAGTTGATTATGAGACCTTCGGGTTGATTATGAGACATTTAATCTGATAAAGATATTGGCGGTCTATAGTCATTAAATAAACCACGAAAGTGGTATAAAGTGAACCATTTGGTTAAGTGGTTTGCGTCTTGTTAATCTTCGGATTAATGAGGTCGAGTAGACAAGCGAGATATCGTTGGACCTTGAGTACCGAGGGTGACACTGTAGGGAAAGTGGTTTGATGACCAAGCGATGTGGGT
>JALRFG010000268.1 GCA_023253795.1 Methylocystis sp. | reverse complement strand
AGGTTGATACCCTTGATTCCGTAACGGGTCGTGGAAACACTACGGCAAATAGCATCTCTGTAGGTGACGTAACATCTACCAAGATTATTGCTCCCATTATGCAGTACGATGGTAAGTTGGTTATCAAGTCAACTTATCAGATGGAGGTTGGTGAAACAGAGTTTACCTTCTTGGGATTCAATTTCGGGAGTACAGATGTTGCAACAATTGATGACCAAGGATATGTAACTGGTGCCGGATTCAAGACAAGCGGAACTACGGGTTTCTTGCGCTCTGACGGCAGTGTTGACACCTCCACTTACCTTACCTCATACACCGAATCGCAGGACCTTAATGACGTAACAGGACTCGGGTCTACCACAACTAATAGCATTACTGTTGGTGGTGTTAGCGCTCCTACGCACAGTTCTGCTGATGCTATGAATATCACAGCGGACACCAACGGAAACATACAACCATTAGAAGGCGCTCCAGAGAAACTTATCTCATTTAATTGGGGCACTACGGAGGTTGGTAAGATTGATACAGACAGCAAGATTACCTTCAGTGGATTTAAGACCCCTACGGGCACTTCTGCGGGCTTTTTAAAGGCTGATGGTAGTGTTGATACCACCGCATACCTTTCAGCGCTTCCACAGATAAATTTAAATGACTTATCTGACGTATCTGTAGATAATCCATCCAACGGAGACTTTCTTACTTACGATGAAAATACTGGTGAGTGGATTAACAGCACCATCTCTTTAGCAGAGAATG
>JALRFG010000267.1 GCA_023253795.1 Methylocystis sp. | reverse complement strand
CTGAGCAACGCCTTCAAGTGCACCATAAACGATGCGCTCGGCGAGGCCCTTCTTGCCCTTAACCAGAATCTTGTTGACCAACTGAGATACGACGGGGGACCCGTAGACGGGGTCAGCAATGACGGGACGCTTAGGAGCGGGACCTTTACGAGGCATTACTTCTTCTCCATCTTCGCGCCGTAGCGACTACGCGCTTGCTTACGGTCCTTGACGGCCTGGGTGTCCAGAGAGCCGCGGACAATCTTGTAGCGAACACCGGGGAGGTCCTTCACGCGGCCACCACGAACGAGCACCATCGAGTGCTCCTGGAGGTTGTGACCTTCACCGGGAATGTAAGCGGTGACTTCGGTTCCGTTGGAGAGTTTGACACGAGCGACCTTTCGCAGAGCCGAGTTCGGCTTCTTCGGGGTCGTGGTGTAGACGCGGGTGCATACCCCACGCTGTTGCGGGTTTCCGCGGAGGGCGGGAGCCTTGGTCTTCGAGACCTTGGGCTTACGGCCCTTACGAACCAGCTGCTGGATCGTTGGCACAGTGAACTCCTAGTTTTTTCTTCTGCACGGTGACAGTTGTGATGGTGGGTTCCGGCGGGTGACGGGTGTGTCACACTCCGGCCGACATCGAACCGAAGGACACCTTGTGGGGTGAGCGACGGTATGCCGTGGGGGCGAATATCAGGCCGAGAGACCTGGCATTTATCCCTTTTGTGACGTTCGTGACCCGAGACCTAGCTGACTCACATTTTGTGGGCACCCGCTACGGGCGTGCCAACGAACACACAGTCCACCAGAGTACTGCTCCACAGTCC
>JALRFG010000266.1 GCA_023253795.1 Methylocystis sp. | reverse complement strand
ATGTCGCCAACGGTGCCGCCGATTTCGGAGATGATCACGTCGGGTCGCGGCTCCACGTTCGCCTGCTCGCGCATCCGGCGCTTGATTTCGTCGGTAATGTGCGGAATGACCTGGACCGTTTCACCCAGATACTCTCCTCGGCGCTCCCGCGCGATCACATCCGAATAAACCTGGCCTGTGGTGACGTTGGCTGCGCGGGAGAGATTGATGTCGAGGAATCGCTCGTAGTGTCCGATATCCAAGTCGGTTTCCGCGCCGTCATCGGTGACGAATACTTTCCCGTGTTGGAAGGGGTTCATCGTGCCCGGGTCAACGTTGAGATAGGGGTCGAGCTTTTGCATGACCACTCGAAGCCCGCGACCAGAGAGAAGGTTGCCCAGAGAGGCTGCGGTGAGACCCTTACCGAGGGAGGAAACCACGCCGCCGGTGACGAAAATGTGTTTCGTGACCGGGATTAAATCCTTTTGGACCTCATCCTCCACGGGTCTCAACTGTAACCGGTTTTTAGGCGACTCCGCCACGACTCACCGAATGACGCTCCAGCATTTCCCTCGCGTGGTCTCTCGCACTCGCAGAATCCTGATCACCGCCGAGCATCCGGGCGATCTCCGAGAGTCGCTCGTCGCCCTCAAGCAACTTCACGCTGGATTGGGTGTACTCCCCAGATTGGTCTTTGACCACCTGGAGATGATGGTCAGCAGCAGAGGCGACCTGGGCTAAGTGGGTGACGCAAATGACCTGGGCGCTTTGCGCCAAACGGGCTAAGCGCTTACCGATTTCGAGCGCCGTCTGGCCGCCCACACCAGAAT
>JALRFG010000265.1 GCA_023253795.1 Methylocystis sp. | reverse complement strand
GGGCGTGTCATCAATTAAGCCAGATAATTGACGCTACAAGTTGGATTGCAGCAAGAAAATTACATGCTGTTTTATCATAACGCGTAGCAATAGCTCTGAACTGTTTGATCCTACAGAAAAAGTTTTCAATCAAACTGCGAGCCTTATAAAGCTCGCCATCATAATGCCTTTGGTCATTTCGATTGGACTTTGGTGGAATGACCGGTTCCTTGCCGGCCTCTATCAAGGGCGTGATAACGCGTTCATTAGCGTCGTAGGCTTTATCCGCCAGAACCTTCTCGGCTTCTATACCCGGCAAAAGCTTGTCAGCCCCATCCAGATCATGAGCCTGCCCGGGCGTTAGATGAAACCCGATCGGATTACCCAGAGCATCAACGATTGCGTGTATCTTTGTGCTCAATCCACCTTTGCTGCGCCCGATGGCTTGGCATTCACCATCTTTTTTTGGGCTCCAGCGCTATGTTGATGTGCGCGCACGATTGTGGCGTCGATCATGGCGTATTCATTGTCTGCATCTGAGGCCAGATGCTGGAATAGTCTTTCCCAAACGCCGGACTTCGCCCAGCGGCTGAAACGTGTGTGAACCACGCGGAAATCACCGAAGCGTTCAGGCAGGTCCCGCCAGGGAATACCGGCTCTATATCTATACAGAACTGCCTCAATGAAGAGCCGGTTATCGTTTGCGGTAACGCCGACTGTGCCAGCTCTTCCAGGCAGCAAATGTTCAATACGTTTCCATTGATCTTCGCGCAGTGCATAGCGTCGAGACATCGGTCGACCCCTCCGATTCGGCCGACTTCCCATGAATCATGCATTGCTTCGGGTGGGAATCCTCTATTTGATGACACGCTCTAG
>JALRFG010000264.1 GCA_023253795.1 Methylocystis sp. | reverse complement strand
CGCGATGAAGGGTGACCCGACGGCGCAGAGCGTGCTCTCCGCCCGCGTCACCGCCAAGCATCCCTTCGCGGCCAACTAATGTGACCGAATGCAATGAAACTTATTCATGCACAAATTGCAGAGGCGCAGAAAAATTACGATGCAGCCAAACGCAAGCTCACCAATGCTGCTGTCGATGCTGGGATTGGTGACGAGGAGATTTTAGAACTACGCTCATCAGCACGGGAATTGCTGCAGATACTCAGAGAGCTTGACGACAAAATGTTAAGAGGGTGGAGTTAACTTAAGCATAGCGGAGCAGTTTCTTGAGAGCGACGATAAGGGAATAGATTATAGCAATAAAATATATTGCAAGCTCTTGACGCTAGATATACTTCATGAGACCGTCAATTTGCTTATTGCATGAGCGCTTAAGCAAACTAAGCGGAGACCAAAATCTCTTGCTAAGCCCTTGAGTTCAACACTCAAGGGCTTTTTTTATTGTTAAAAAAGTAAATTTTGTAGAAATCATCTTTAAATTCGATTAATTTCTACTTTCCTGTACCCCTTAATGGGGTTGGGTATGAATATATTTCGGAGGAAGCTCATGCAAAAATTAGCGCTGTGGGGTTCGGCGAGTTTGGTCGCGATTATGATGGCTATGCCGGTCAATGCGCAGACATGGTCCTTGTCACCAGAGGACGCTGCCAAGGCTGCTACTTCCAAAGATGAAGTTAGCTTGCTCAAGGATGCAATCGCAGCTCTTCAGGCGGCAAAAAAAACCGACAATCGTCCAGAAATTGAGTCCGCCCTTAATACTGTTAATTCGGTTCTCCAAAAGCTTGCTCAAGCCGGTTCTGGTGCATCGGCGCCTACTCCAGTCGTAACAGCTTCAACATCCAACGATGAACTAGCCAAACTAGCGAAAGACCCGAAGCAGTGGGTTTCGCCGACGGGCGACTATTTCAACCAGCGTCACTCGGGCCTGAAGCAGATCA
>JALRFG010000263.1 GCA_023253795.1 Methylocystis sp. | reverse complement strand
AGGCCGTCGCGCGCCATTGGCGCCAGCAGATCAAGGTCGCGCAACACCAGAGCGGATTTCGTGACGATAGCGACGGGGTGGCGCGCCCGCGCCAGAACCTCAAGAATTAGTCGCATGACGCGGTAGCGTCGTTCCAGCGGCTGATAGGGGTCGGTGTTGGAGCCGATGGCGATTGTGCGCGGCGTATAATTTGGCGCGGAAAGCTCGCGCTCCAGCAGTTGGGCTGCGCCTTCCTTGACGAAAATTTCGGTCTCGAAATCGAGCCCCGGCGAGAAGCCGACATAGGCGTGGGTTGGCCGCGCAAAGCAGTAGACGCAGCCATGCTCGCAGCCGCGATAGGGATTGATCGAGCGGTCAAAGGATATGTCAGGCGAGTCATTGCGCGTGATGATGCTGCGCGGCTTCTCGACATGCGCATTGGTTTTGAGCGCTTCAAGCGTCGCGAGCGCGTCCCAGCCGTCGTCAATGTTTTCACGACGCTCGGCTTCGAAGCGACCGCTGGCGTTGCTCAGGGCGCCGCGACCGCGGCGGCGCTCGGCGGCGATGAGGGGACCGGCTTCCGGCATCGGGCGGCTTGTTTCGACGCCTGTCGCTTCAACGCATCCGTCCACGGGACTCAACTCCAACGCTGGCTGTCACTTCCGGGTCCGGAGGCGGCGCGCATCGCACGCGCCGCCTTTCGCGTTCAGCATACGCAAGACCTCGACGCTGACCGGACGCCTGTAAGGGGACTTTTCACATCCCGACCGAACTCGACCTGTCCGGGCGGAACATAACGCGAATACAGAACATATAAAGAACAAATTGAGCGGTGGCAAGCCCTCTTATCTCTGCTCCTGTTGCGACGACGGGGGTGGATCATCCGTGGCGAAGGCGTCGCCAGAAGAGAGGCGCTTGGCGACGTCGGTTCGAGAATCCCTCGGATTTTCCGACGTTATGACGCCGCATGCTTAGAATTTTCTTCAAATTTTAAGGGGCTGGCCTAGATAGCTGAGAAAGGCTATTTAGATCAGATGGTTGAGCGAAGGCGAAAAAGTCGGCTCCCGG
>JALRFG010000262.1 GCA_023253795.1 Methylocystis sp. | reverse complement strand
GTGCATTACATCTGTCCGCAGTTTTCCGAGACCGATATTAATTTCCAGCGCGCACCGACGGTCGACACGTCCAATCCCTTTGTCGCGCGTTCGATCCCGACGCCCGACGAGTCCATTGTCGTGATCCGCTTCCGCGAGCCGCGCGGCGTTGATTTTCCCTATCTCGTGAACATGATCGCCGGAAGCTGGATGTCGCGGGCGAACTCCATCGTCATTCCCGGCAACCGACTCGATCTCGCCATGCAACTCGTGCTGACGCCGCGCATTCTCGAACTCGTCAGACGCAAAAAATCCGTTATCTGAAAGAAGAAGACATGTCCGACACCACCCAGACGACCGTTAGCCCGCGCGATTGCGCCAACGCCATTCGCGCTTTGGCCATGGATGCGGTCGAAAAAGCCAAATCCGGTCATCCCGGCATGCCGATGGGCATGGCCGATGTGGCGACGGTGCTGTTTCAGCGCGTCATGAAATTTGATGCGGGGCGTCCGGATTGGGCGGACCGCGATCGCTTTGTGCTCTCCGCCGGCCATGGCTCGATGCTGCTTTATGCGCTGCATTATCTGCTCGGCTATCCCGGCATGACGCGCGCCGATCTGGAAAACTTCCGTCAGCTTCATTCGCCGACCGCCGGACATCCCGAATATGGTCATGCGGCGGGCATTGAGACCACGACAGGTCCGCTGGGGCAGGGGCTGGCGACCGCCGTCGGCATGGCCATCGCCGAACGTCTGACCGCCGCGCGTTTTGGCGACGACATCGTCGATCACCGCACCTATGTCATCGCCGGCGACGGCTGTCTGATGGAGGGGCTGAGCCATGAGGCGATTGATCTCGCCGGCCATCTCAAGCTCTCCAAACTCATCGTCATGTGGGATGATAATTCAATCTCGATTGACGGCCCGACCAGCCTTGCGACCTCGACCGATCAACTTGCGCGCGTCGCTGCTGCGGGCTGGAACGTCGCGCGCGTCGATGGCCATGATCAGGAGGCGGTGCACAAGGCGCTGCTTGCGGCGCAAAAGTCGGATCGTCCGACGATGATCGCCTGCAAAACCGTCATCGGCTATGGCGCGCCCGGCAAGCAGGGCAAGGAGTCCGTGCATGGCGCGCCGCTCG
>JALRFG010000261.1 GCA_023253795.1 Methylocystis sp. | reverse complement strand
GCAAACGTCACCGATATCGTCGTGCTGGTGGTGGCGGCGGATGACGGCATCATGCCGCAGACGATCGAAGCCATCAATCACACCAAGGCAGCAGGCGTGCCGATGATCGTGGCGATCAACAAGGTCGACAAGCCCGATGCGCGTATTTCGGAAGTCGTCAACGAGGTCTTCGATCTCTTCGCCGCGCTCGACGCGACCGACGAACAGCTCGACTTCCCGATCATCTACGGCTCCGCCAAGCAGGGCTGGATGTCTGACAGCCCCACGGGCTCGCAGGAGAACATGGCGCCGCTGTTCGACCTCGTGCTTAAACATGTGCCGGAGCCCACGGTCGAAGACGGCGGTTTCCGCATGCTCGGCACGTTGCTTGAGGCCAACCCCTATCTCGGCCGCATCATCACCGGCCGTGTTTTCTCGGGCAGCGTGAAGCCCAATCAGCCGGTCAAGGTTCTGGATCGCAGCGGCAAGGTCGTCGAGCAGGGACGCGTTTCCAAGATTCTCGCCTTCCGCGGCATTGAACGCCAGCCGATTGAGGAAGCGGAAGCCGGCGACATTGTCGCGATCGCCGGTCTCGAAAAATTCAACGTCGCCGACACGCTGTGCGCGCTTGATGTGAACGAGCCGCTGCAGGCCCAGCCGATCGATCCGCCGACGCTGTCGATGACCTTCCTCGTCAACGACAGCCCGCTCGCCGGCACGGAAGGCGACAAGGTCACGAGCCGCATGATCCGCGCGCGCTTGATGAAGGAAGCCGAGGGCAATGTCGCGCTGCGCGTTGAAGACGCGCCGATGGGCGACGCTTTCATCGTTTCCGGCCGCGGCGAATTGCAGCTCGGCATTCTGATCGAGACGATGCGCCGAGAAGGTTTCGAACTCGGCGTGTCGCGCCCCAAGGTCGTCTTCAAGAAGGACGACAATGGCGACATTCTTGAGCCGATTGAAGAAGTCGTGATCGACGTCGACGAGGAGCATTCCGGCGCCGTCGTGCAGAAGATGTCGGAGCGCAAGGCCGAGATGATCGAGATGCGGCCTTCGGGCGGCAATCGTCTGCGTCTGGTGTTCCATGCCCCGACCCGCGGCCTCATCGGCTACCAGTCAGAGCTCCTCTCGGACACCCGCGGCACGGCGATCTTCAACCGCATCTTCCACGGCTACGCCCCGCATTTCGGCGAGATCCCGGGCCGCCACACCG
>JALRFG010000260.1 GCA_023253795.1 Methylocystis sp. | reverse complement strand
GCGGAGTTTCGCCGGACCGCCGCTTGGGAAGGCGACAGCGCCGCTGGCGGCGTCGATGATCAATGCTTCTTTCCAGTTTCCGCCGTCGGCGGAAACCTTCACATGGAAATTATCATCGCCGGCAAGACCAGTTTCGGCGCGACCGCTGTAGTTCGATTGATAGAGCTGCGAAACCGTTTTCGTCGTGCTCTCTTTGTTGAGCGTAAAGCGTAAATCTCCCGACCCGCTTTCAGAAGCGCCTTTCGCCGTAAACAACGCTGCGTTGAGCTTGATGGCGAGCGGCGTCACCTCATTGGCCGTAGTTCCGACGCCAAGGCGCGACATATTTTGTAGTTCATGCACCAAGGATGCGGCGTCGATCCAGTCGGCGCCGGTGTAAATCAGCAGCCGCGTCTCATCGACGACATAGCAGCGCCAGCCAGCTTGTGGCGTCAGGAAACTCCAGGCGCCGGCGAGAAATGTCGCGATCATATTCGATTTGTCTGCAAAGGCTCCTGTCGCATTGGCGCCGACCAGCACACGATCGCCTTCAACAGGCGTCGAGGGCGGCGAGGTGACATTGCGTGTGCTGACGCTCAACTGGGCGAGCGCATCGAGCAGAAACAGCGCTTCATTGTGCGGTACGTGTTTTTGCGCCTGTGCCGCATTAATCAGCGGCAGGCCAAGATGCGTTGTGGGCATGTGTGTTTAGTCCTGTTCGATCGTCAGCGTCAGGCTGAGGGGAAATCCGCGCCCGGCGATTTCGCTGAGCTGATAAAGCGATAGGCTAATCTGGCGTTGCGGCGCGCCGAAGTCGGCGATTTCTTGCGGCGCGGGATAGAGGAAAGAGTCCGTGGCTGATTTTAGCAGGCGTATTCCTGCCGGCGTTGTGATGTCGGCCTCAAACGCCGGGACTGTTTCGCCCAGCGGCGCCTCTGCAATGTCCCAGGCGTCACCATTGATGCGCGTGCGACGGATGAATGAAATTTCGACGCCCTCTGGCTGACGCCGTGCGCATGGATATGTTGGCGCATAGGGGCGCAACGAAAGGTTGGTCGCCGTCGCCGTGAGGCGAACATAGAGCGGATCATCAAAATAGAGATGCGCCGGTCCAACGGCGTAATCCTGCGGCGCGCCAATCTCCGCTACGCTTGTCGTTAATGGCGTCAGCGCATCATCCATAAGCACGGCGGTTGCGCCAGCCGGCGTTGTT
>JALRFG010000025.1 GCA_023253795.1 Methylocystis sp. | reverse complement strand
CGCTGCACACCAATGCGCTCGACGAGGCGCTGGCGCTGCCGACCGATTTCTCGGCTCGCATCGCCCGCAACACGCAGATCGTGTTGCAGCAAGAAAGCGGCACGACGCGCGTGATCGATCCGTGGGGCGGCTCCTATTATGTCGAGCGTCTCACCGCCGAACTCGCCAAAGGCGCCTGGGCGCATATTGAGGAAATCGAAAAGCTCGGCGGCATGGCCAAGGCGATCGCCGCCGGCGTGCCCAAACAGCGCATCGAGGAAGCGGCGGCGAAGACGCAGGCGCGCATTGACAGCGGAACGCAGGTTGTCGTCGGCGTTAATAAATATCAGCCGGAAAACGACGCCAAGCCGAATGTGCTCAAGGTCGACAACGCCGCCGTGCGCGCCGCGCAGCTCGACAAGCTGGCGCGTCTGCGCGCCGAACGCGACGAAGCGACGACGCAGGCGACGCTCGATGCGCTGACGGCGGGCGCGACATCCGGCGGCAATCTGCTTGACCTCGCCGTAAAGGCGGCGCGCGCCAAGGCGAGCGTCGGCGAGATCTCCTTTGCGCTGGAGAAAGTCTTCACCCGTCACAAGCCGAAGGCGAATGTGATCTCCGGCGTCTATGCGCGCGAAGCGGGCAAGGACAGCGCGCAGATCGGCCGGATTATCGGCATGACCCGCGACTTTGAAGAAAACACCGGCCGCAAGCCGCGCATTCTCGTCGCCAAAATGGGTCAGGACGGACATGACCGCGGCCAGAAAGTGATCGCTTCCGCCTTCGCCGATATGGGCTTCGACGTGATCATCGGCGATCTCTTCGCCACGCCCGACGAAGTGGCGCAGAAGGCGGCGGAAGCCGATGTGAACATTGTCGGCGTTTCGACGATGACCGCCGGTCATCTCACGCTGACGCCGGAACTGCGCGACGCGCTGGCGCGCGTTGGCCGCAGCGACATCATGATGGTCGTCGGCGGCGTGATCCCGCCGGACGATTTCCAGCAGCTCTATGACTCCGGCGCCGCCGCGATCTTCCCGCCCGGCACCAATATTCCGATCGCCGCCGAACAATTGCTGCATGAGCTGAACATCCGGCTCGGGTTCGCGCAGCGCGAGGCCGTCAAGGCGCGTTAAGTCCTGGCGATCATTCGGTGGCCACCCTCTTGCGCGCGGGTTGCGCGAACGCCATCTCTGGGGCGTTCGCGTTTTTGCGCCCGAGCGGAATCCTTGAGCCATGAGTTTTATGTTTGATGCGGCCCTTGCGGCGCTGCGCGAGATCATCTCCCCGCCGTTTCGCGCCGTATTGCTGAAAAGCCTTGGCATGACGCTGGTGTTTCTGGCGCTTGCCTGGGTGGGCCTCGACAGGCTGGCGCTCTCCTACGCCGTGGTGAACCATCCATGGCTGCAGACGGTTCTTGTCTACGCCACCGGCTTTGGCCTGTTTTTCCTGCTCGCTTTTTTCATCGGCCCGATCTCGGTGATCGTTTCGGGATTGTTTCTCGATGATCTCGCCGATGTCGTGGAAGCCGATCTTTATTCGCCCGAACAGCGCGGCGTCGCGATCCCGACGGCGCAGGCGTTGATCATGGCCTTGCGTTTCGCCGCCGTCTCGGCGGGCGTCAATCTGGTGGCGTTGATGCTGCTGCTGGTGCCGGGCGTGAATGCGGCGGCGTTCCTTCTGGCCAATGCCTATCTGCTGGGACGCGAGTATTTTCTCTTTGCGGCGACGCGTTTCATGCCGCTCGCCGAAGCCAATGCGCTGCGCGAACGCTACGCCTTGCCGCTCTTTCTCGCCGGCCTGTTTATCGCCGCCTTTGTGGCGACGCCGGGGTTAAACGTCCTGACGCCGCTGTTTGGCGTCGCCTTCATGTCGCGGGTTTATAAAAAACTGACGCGTGACCGCGCCATCGTCTGAGCGATCCGGCTTTCAGAGCTTTTTCCATCATCAATGGAGATCGTTCCGCCTGCGCCCGGGCCCTGAACGCAGGTCAGGCGTTTGTGAACAGGCCTGACTTTCGATGCGCAATCCCTGATCCCGGACGTCCGGTGCCGTCTGGCATCGGACAGGCCAATCGCGTATATGAATCTTGCTATTCTCGATCGTCGAAGATTCAGAAAATCCATATTCCGGGAAGCAGGATTTCGGCCTATGCCCCTCAAGGCTTTTGATAACGCCTCAAATATCGTCATTTATTATATCGCGGCTCTCGGGTTGATTGGCGGCGCGGCGTTGTGGTGGTTTCTCGCTCAGCCGACGGAATATCCGCCGATCAAAGTCGGCATCCTGCATTCCCGCACGGGGCCAATGGCGATCAGCGAAAACTCGATGGTCGACGCTGAATTGCTGGCCATCGAAGAAATCAACGCCAAAGGCGGTTTGCTGGGCCGTAAAATCCTGCCGGTTATCGCAGACGGCAAATCAGATTGGCCGACCTTCGCTAAAGAAGCCGAGCGCCTGATCACGCAGGAGAATGTTTCGGTTATTTTTGGGTGCTGGACATCGGCGAGCCGAAAAACAGTGGCGCCCGTTATTGAGAAATATAACCAGCTGCTTGTTTATCCCATGGCCTATGAGGGCCTGGAGCAGTCTCCCAATATTATTTACACAGGCGCGGCGCCCAATCAGCAGGTGATCCCGGCGATCAAATGGAGCCTCGATCATCTGGGCAAAAGATTTTACCTGATCGGCTCAGATTACGTTTGGCCGCGCAGCATTAATGAAATCATGAAAGACACGATCAAGGCGCTCGGCGCCGAATTGGTTGGAGAAGACTATATTTTCTTTGGCAGCGCCAATGTTTCAAAGGCGATTGAAAAAATTAAAGCGGCCAAGCCGGATGTCGTGTTGAGCTCGGTCGTCGGCGACACCAACAAGGCGTTTTATCAGGCGCTGACCGATGCGGGCCTCCCGGCAGAAAAACTGCCGGTGGTGTCGGTGAGCATTGGCGAAGAAGAGTTGCGCAGTCTGCCGATCCGCAGCCTTCAGGGACATTACAGCGCCTGGAATTATTTCGAGGCGATCAAAACACCCGAGAACGAGCGGTTTATTCGCGCCTTCCGCGACAGATATGGCGAAAACCGCGTCACCAGCGATGTGATCGCGACGTCCTATTTCAGCGTCCGGCTATGGGCGCGCGCGGTTCAGGAAGAGCAATCGATTGACGTGCAAAGAGTGCGCAGAACAATGTTGACGGAAACGCTGGATGCGCCCGAAGGGCTGGTGTCGGTCGATCCCTACACGCAGCACACCTGGCGTTCCTTCTCTGTTGGCAAGATTACGCCAGATGGCAAGATTGATCTTGTCTGGACGATCAACCATCCCATCCGCCCGGCGCCCTATCCGCCATCGCGCACCAAGGCCGAATGGGATGCATTCCTGATCGACATGTATAACCGATGGGGCGGCCGCTGGGCCAATCCGGTAGAGGCGAAGTAATCCATGAAGCCTCTCAGCCGTTTCTCCTACCGCAGTTCAATTGGCGCCAAAATTCTCTTTTGGTTCCTTGTCATCAATGTCGCCACCTGCGGATTGCTCGCCTGGCGCATGTATGACATCTCGCGCGACTCTCTGGAGCAGACTGTCCAAACCTCTTTGCAGGTCGTCGCCAAGAAAAAAGTTGAGCAGCTTGAGAATTTAACGCTCGAAAAAATCCGCACCGTTGAGTCCTTGATGCATAGCCCTTCTATCGGCGATGCGGTTCGTGATTTCTCTGCGGCGCTGCGTGGTGGAAACAAAGGTACGCAGGCCTACCGTCAGGCGATTGCGAAGCACGGCTCAAATCTTGGCCGGCTTGCCGACACGTTCAATTATGTCGAATGCGCCCTGATCGCGCCGAACGGCGATATTCTCTACGATACAGGCATGAAGCATTTTAATGAAAATTTCTTCAAAGGCTCTTTCCAGAAAACAGAACTATCTGATGCAGTGGAGCGTTCACGCACGCTGCTGCAAGCCGAAATCTCGGCGTTTCAGATCTACCCGGAAATGAAAGAGTCGGCGTCGTTTATTGTCGGCCCGGTTCTGGATAACGGGGTCGTTGTCGCGATGATTGTGTTCCAGCTCAATAATTCCGAATTATTCGGCGTGATTAATGATTACACGGGTCTCGGCGAAACCGGAGAAGTTCTGGTCGCCGCGCGAATTGCGCAAGACCAAATGGTCATCGTCAATCCGCTGCGACATAGCGCCGACAAGCCTTTCAGCATTCAGGCGCCATTAGCCGGAAGCGCCTATCCCGCGCTCGCCAATGCGCTCGCCGGCGTTCATGGCTCGGGCCTGTTTGACGATGTGGAGAAGAAGCCCGTTGTCGCGTCATGGACATATGTGCCCTCGTTCCGCTGGGGCATGGTTGTGCAGCAGCGCGCAGATGAAGCCTTCGCCCTGACCGGCACGCAGCGTAGCGCAACGTTGTGGCTGCTGCTGTTTATGATTCCGCCGATCATCCTTCTGGCGCTGGCCGTCGCGCGCACCATTACGCGGCCGATCCGCCTCGCGGTTCAGGTGGCGGAGCAGGTGGCGGGTGGCGATCTTGATGCGAAATTCGAGATTGCGAGCCGGGACGAGACCGGGCATCTGCTGACGGCGATCCGCTCCATGACCGGCGAATTGCGCGAGCTTTACAGCTCGATGGAAGACAAAATCCGGGCGCGCACCCGTGAGCTGCAACTCGCCAATGAGGAATTATTGGTCGCTCGCGTCGCCGCTGAAGAGGCCAATAAAACCAAGAGCGCATTCCTCGCCAATATGAGCCATGAGCTGCGAACGCCGCTTAACGCCATCATCGGCTACAGCGAAATGCTTCAGGAGGACATGCTCGACAAGGGAGATGAGGACCCGATCGACGATCTGAAAAAGATCGAGGGCGCTGGCCGGCATCTGCTCGGACTGATCAATGACATTCTCGATCTGTCGAAAATCGAAGCCGGCAAGATGGAGGTGTTTATCGAAGAGGTCTCCATCGCGCCGCTGGTCAAGGATGTCGTGTCGATCATTCGGCCATTGGCCGAGAAAAACGGCAACGCCGTTGAATTGGTTTGCCCGGCGGATATTGGCAGCTTTGGCTCGGATGAGACGAAGGTTAAACAGTGCCTGCTTAACCTTGTCAGCAATGCGAATAAGTTCACCAGCAATGGCAAGGTCTCGGTACTCGTTGAGCGCGACGCCGCGTCCAATGTCGTCTTCCGCGTTTCGGATACCGGCCTTGGCATGAATGAGGAGCAGCTCGGTCGCTTGTTCCAGGCCTTTACCCAGGCGGACGCTTCTACGACCAAGCGGTTTGGCGGCACAGGTCTTGGTCTTGCGATCACCAAGCATTTTTGCGTGGCGCTCGGCGGCGATATTGCGGTCGAAAGCCGGCCGGATGAAGGATCAACCTTCACAATCACGCTGCCGGATCAAAAGAAAGCGCCGGTAAAAGAGCGCGTCGCTTCAGAGCTGGCGGCGCCGCATGCGACGATCCTTGTTGTGGATGATGATGCGACAGCGCGCGATCTCATGACGCGAACGCTGGAAAGCAAATCCTATCGCGTCATCGCCGCGCGCCATGGGCTTGAAGCCCTCGCGCTCGCCAGGCAGCACAAGCCGGATGCGATCACGCTTGATGTGATGATGCCGCAGCTCGATGGCTGGGGCGTTCTCAAGCAGCTGAAGGAAGATCCGGAGCTGAAAAATATTCCGGTCATTATGGTGACGATTCTGAATGAACGCGCTTTGGCGATTCCGCTTGGCGCCTCGGAGCTTCTCACCAAGCCGATTGATCGTGAGCGCCTGACGTCGTTGTTGGCGCAATATTGCAGTAATCCGCTCGAAAATACGGTTCTGGTTGTTGAAGACGACGCCGCAACGCGCGATCTGATGAGCCGCTCTGTGTCGGCGATCGGCTATAAATCGGCGACAGCCGTCAATGGGCAGGATGGCCTCGACTGGCTGGCGAAAAATCCTGCGCCAGATCTCATTCTGCTTGATCTCATGATGCCGAAGGTTGATGGCTACGGCTTCCTGCGCGAATTGCGCAAGCAGCGCAGCTATGATCGGATTCCGGTGATTATTGTCACGGCGAAAGAATTGAGCGCCGGTGACATTCGCGATCTGCGTGAGATGAGCGCGGATATTATCACGAAGGATCATGACTACCTTGATGAGATGATTTCAGTTATGCGTCATTGCCTCAATTCAAGCCCATCAGATAACGCGCAGTAATCTGCGCTGACCATGGAGACGGACCGGGTGGCCAAGATTTTGCTTGTTGAAGATAATGAAATGAACCGTGACATGCTTTCGCGGCGCCTTAAGCGCAACGGTTATGACGTCGTGATTGCGATTGACGGCCAGCAGGGCGTGGATATGGCCGCCTCCGAGGCGCCGGACCTGATCCTGATGGATATGAGTCTGCCGGTGATCGACGGCTGGGAGGCGACCCGCCGCGTGAAGGCGAATGAAGCGACGCGCGGCATTCCGGTGATTGCGTTGACCGCCCACGCTATGGCCGGAGATCGGGAGAAGGCGATCGAGGCGGGCTGTGAGGATTACGACACCAAGCCGGTCGAAATCACCCGTCTGCTTGAAAAGATCACCACTTTGCTTGGTCCAAAGGCGTCATGATGATCGTCCACTCTTCCGCAAGTTTGTCATGAGCGCGAAAGGCGACAAAGCCGGCGCAAGAACCGATCGGGCGTTGACGACCTATGTTCAGCAGGAACTCAGCGCGCCCGCTGAAGCCATCGCCGGCTATGTGGAAATCCTCACCGATGAGGTGCAGAAAGAAAGCCGAAGCGCTTTCCGCGAAGATCTGGAGAAAATCCATATCGCCAGTCGCGCGCTCAACAGACTGATCGCCGAACTTACTGACTCTGCGCAGGCGGGATCGGAGCGCGAGGCGCAGGATCCGGATGAATATCGTCGCCACCTGCGACATGATCTGCGCACGCCGATCAACGCAATCAAGGGATATGGCGAGATGCTGCGTGAAGACGCCGCCGATCTCGACGACGCTGACGCCTTTCTCGGCGACCTTGATCGTCTCCTTGAGGAGTCGTCGCGCTTTCTCGAAAAAATCGATGGTCTGGTGACATTCTCGCTGCCCGAGGAGCGAGGCGCGCACGAAGCGACGGAAGACGGAGAAGCGCGCATGTCGACGAAAGTCGTCGACAGCTATCTCAAGTCCGTTCAGCCGATATCCGAGCAGGAAGCCGATGCGGCGACGAAGCGCCCCAGCCGCATCCTTGTCGTTGACGACAATCAGTCTAACCGCGATCTTTTGAAGCGCCGTCTTGAGCGGCAGGGGCATACAGTCATTCTGGCGGAAAGCGGCTTTGTCGCATTATCCTGCGTGCAGCAGGATCCGTATGATCTCATTCTCCTCGATCTGCTGATGCCGGAGATCAGCGGTCTCGACGTTCTTGTCTTTCTGAAAGCGGACCCGAATCTGCGGGATATTCCCGTCATTATGATCTCGGCGTTAAACGAGATTGACTCGATAGTGCGCTGTATCGAGGCCGGCGCTGAAGATTATCTGACAAAGCCGTTCGATCCGGTGCTGCTGCGCGCGCGCGTCGGCTCATGTCTTGAGAAAAAGCATCTGCGGGATCGTGAGCGCGAGGCGCTGGAGGCGCTGCGGGTCGAGAAGGAAAGATCCGAACAGCTACTGCTGAATATTTTGCCGGCGCCCATCGTTGAGCGTCTCAAGGGCGGTGAGACGATCATCGCCGATCATCTCACCAACGTGACCATTCTGTTTGCGGATTTTGTCGGCTTCACGGATCTCTCGTCGCGGCTGGCGGCTCCCGATCTGGTCGGCGTGCTGGGGCGCGTTTTTTCCGAGTTTGACAAGCTTGCGCTTCAATATGGCGTCGAGAAAATCAAAACCATCGGCGACGCCTATATGGTGGCCTGTGGTCTTTTTGGCGCGCGGGATGATCACGCCGAAGCGGTCGCCGATATGGCGATGGCGATGATCGAGACGGTTAACCGCCTCAATGCGGAGTTGCCGGCCCATCTGGAAATTCGCATCGGCATCAACTCGGGCGATGTGATCGCCGGGGTGATCGGCGCGCATAAATTCATTTACGATATTTGGGGCGACGCGGTGAATGTTGCGAGCCGGCTTGAATCGCACGGGCTGCCCAGCCGGATTCAGATTTCTGCGTCGACCAGCGAATATCTCAGCAATCATTTCGTGCTTGAGCCGCGCGGCAGCCTTGAGGTGAAAGGCAAGGGCGCGATGGAGACCTATTTTCTGATCCGGCGCGCCTGATCCGGAGGCTCAGCGTCACGCCGTCGCCGGCGCACATCCGTCGGGGAGCGGGATCTTCAGGCTTTTCGCCGCGCGTCGCACGAAGTGTGGCGAAAAAGCAACGCTGCCGCGAAATCGCCCGGCGACCCCCTCAATCCAATTACATCGCCAGCAGGATGATGTTACGTTTTTTCATCTGCTGCTCCGGAATCGGGCGGCCTGCCTTCTGGAGACGCATATTATGAATTTCAAGGTTTCGATCCTCGGCGCGATGGCGTCGGTCATCGTCTTCGGCTCCGCTTCCGCTGCTGATCTGCCCAGCCGCAAAGAGGCGCCGGTTGTCGTCCCCCCGGCCTTCAGCTGGACCGGCTGGCACGGCGGCATCAGCGGCGGCTACGCCGGCGGCAACTCCGAATATAATGCGACGATGTATTCGATCACCGCGATGCCGGGCGCGTCGTGGAGCGTGAATCCGTCGGTTGGCACCAGCGGCTGGCTGATCGGCTATGAGGCGGGCTATAGCTGGCAGCTGTCGAATAATGTGGTCGTCGGCTACGAGTCCGACTTCAACTACGCCAATGTGTCGAACAACGGCGGGATGTTGGCGTCTGGCGGCGTGAACAGCCGTCTGAACTGGTTTGGCACCGAGCGCGTGCGCTTCGGTTACGCCATGGGCCGCTTCATGCCCTACATCACGGGTGGTTTCGCTTACGGCCGCATCAATGGCGCGTCGTGGACGTCCGGCTATGAGGCGATGCTGCCGATCGGCACCAGCGGCTCGCGCTGGAGCGGCGGCTGGACCGTCGGCGCTGGCCTGGAATACGCGGTCACCAACCAGATTTCGATCAAGGGCGAATATCTCTACGCCAACATCGGCGTGCCCAACGCCTCGGCTGTCGGCTGGGCGGGCAACACCTTCGCCACCGTCAACGGCGGCAACTATAACCTCAACATCGCTCGCGCCGGCGTGAACTATCACGTCAAGAGCTTTGGCGCTCTGCTCGGAATCGACGCGCTCGGCGATTTCTGATCCTGATCTTGAGCAACTAAAAGAAGCCCGGCGGCGACGCCGGGTTTTTTGCGTCCGGAAGCGGCGCTCGACGCCGGCGACGAATATTATATTCTATTGTCCATGACCCGCCCTTCTCCAATCATTGCGCCGTCTTCCGCCCTCTCCCAGATGACGGACCGTTCGCGCGAGATTTTCCGTCAGATTGTCGATAGCTATCTGGCCTCGGGCGAACCCGTCGGTTCACGGCAACTCTCGCGCCTGTTGCCGATGACGTTGTCGCCGGCGTCGGTCCGCAATGTGATGCAGGATCTTGAGGAGCTGGGTCTTGTCTATGCGCCGCATACGAGCGCCGGGCGGTTGCCGACCGAATTGGGACTCAGATTCTACGTCGATTCGATGCTGCAAATCGGCGATCTCGCCGATATCGAACGCGCCCGCATCACCGCCGAGGTCGAGGCGGCCTCGCGCGATCATGATGTCGAAGGCGTTCTGGCGGAGGCGACCAGTCTGATTTCGGGGTTGGCCCGTGTGGCGGGCGTTGTCATCGCCTCCAAGGATAATGTGCGCCTCAAGCAGATCGATTTTGTCCGGCTTGAGCCCGACCGTGCGCTGGCGATTCTTGTCGCCGAGGACGGCACGGTCGAAAATCGCGTGATCCCGGTGCCGCGCGATCTGCCGGCTTCGGCGCTGATCGAGGCCGCAAATTATCTCAATGCCCGAGTTTCCGGCCGCACGCTGGCGGAAGCGCAGGCCGGCATCGAGGCGTCACGCCGCGCGGCGCAGCGCGAGCTCGATGAATTGACCGCGCGTCTGGTCGAGGCGGGGCTGGCGAGCTGGGCCGGCGCCATCGGCGACCATCGTCAGCTTATTGTGCGCGGTCAGGCGCATTTACTGGAGGACCTGACCGCCGTCGCCGATCTTGAGCGCATTCGCCTGCTGTTCGCCGATCTGGAGACCAAGACGGAAGTCATCGATCTGCTTGAGCGCGCGGAGCAGGGTGAAGGCGTGCGAATTTTCATCGGTTCGGAGAACAAGCTGTTCTCGCTTTCGGGGTCATCGCTCATCGCGGCGCCGATCCGCGACAGCGAACGCCGGATCATTGGCGCGCTCGGCGTGATCGGGCCAACGCGCATTAATTACGCGCGCATCGTGCCGATGGTGGATTATACGGCGAAGGTCGTGGCCCGCGTCGTTGGCGGCGCCTGACGATGCAAGAATTACAGGAAGCTTTGCGGGTCGACGTCGGTCTGCACGCGCACGCCCCCCTGCGCTTTTGGCGCCGTCGCCAGCAGGTCGCGCAAGAAGGCCTGCATGTCGGCGTTCTTCGGCCCGCGCGCCAGCAGTCGGTAACGATAGCGCCCCCGGATCAGCGCGATCGGCGCTTCCGCTGGTCCCAGCAGCATAATCTCGTCGCGCTCGGGAAGATCGCCGCCGGTCGCGACGCGATAACGGGGCGAGGGCGGCAAAGCATGAGCGGCGCGCGCTAGCGCTCGCGCATGGGCTTCCGCCAGCGCGGCGTCGGTCGCCGAAACGATCAGCGCAGCGAGACGGCCGAAGGGCGGCAATCCGGCGCGTTCGCGCAGAGCGATTTCCTGCGCATAGAATTTATCGGCGTCGCCTGAGAGCATCGCCGCGATCACCGGATGATCGGGCTGAAAGGTTTGCAGAAGCCCGTGACCGGGCTTGTCGCCGCGTCCGGCGCGACCTGTCACCTGATTGAGAAGCTGAAACGTGCGTTCCGCCGCGCGTGGATCGCCGCTGCCCAGCCCGAGATCGGCGTCGATCACGCCGACAAGCGTCAGGTGCGGGAAGTTGTGCCCTTTGGCGACAAGCTGGGTGCCAATAATAATATCGAAGGCGCCATTGGCGATTTCCTCCAGCTCGCGCCGTAGCCGTTCTGCGCCGCCGGGAAAATCCGACGAGAGCACCAGAACGCGCGCTTCGGGAAAGAGTGTCGCGACCTCTTCGGCGAGGCGTTCGACGCCCGGCCCGCAGGCGGTGAGAGAATCGACGCTGTCGCATTCCGGACAGGCGTCGGGGCGTCGCTCGACATGGCCGCAGTGATGGCACACCAGCGCGCGTCGAAAACGATGTTCGACCAGCCAGGCGTCGCAATTCTCGCAACGGAAACGATGGCCGCAGGTGCGGCAGAGGGTCAGCGGCGCATAGCCGCGCCGGTTGAGAAAGAGCAGCGCCTGTTCGCCGCGCGCGATGGTTTCGCCGATCGCCAGCGCCAGACGCGGCGCAATCCAGCGTCCGCGCGGCGGACCTTCAACGCGCATGTCGATCGCCGCAAGCGTTGGCATGGTGCGCAGGCCGGCGCGCGAATCGAGTTTGAGATAGCCATAGCGGCCCTGTTGCGCGTTGACGCGGGTTTCGATCGACGGCGTCGCCGAGGCGAGAACAATCGCCGCCTCTTCAAAGCGGGCGCGCACCACCGCCATGTCGCGGGCGTTATAGGAGACGCCGTCATCCTGCTTGTAGGCGCCTTCATGCTCTTCATCGACGACGATCAGCCGGAGGTCGCGAAATGGCAGAAACAGCGCCGAGCGCGCGCCGGCGACGACTCTGATGTCGCCGGTTGCGGTCGCGCGCCAGATACGGGCGCGTTTGCGCGGACTGACGCCGGAATGCCATTCCGCCGGTCGGCCGCCGAAGCGCGCGGCGAAGCGATCGAGAAACTGCGCGGTGAGCGCAATTTCCGGCATCATCACCAGCGCTTGTCCGCCCTGCGCCAGCACGGCGGCGAGGGCTTCGAAATAGACTTCCGTCTTGCCGGCGCCGGTGACGCCCTCCAACAGAAAAGGCTTGAAACCATGCGCCTCGACAGCGTCCGTCAGCGCTTGCGCGGCGGCGCGCTGCGCCGGCTCCAGCAAGGGCGCCGCATGAGCGGGATGCAGCGGCGGCGCGATCGATTCCGGCGGCGCCGAAAAAGCTTCCAGCGCGCCATCATCGACGAGCGCGTCGATCACGCCCGCCGAACAGCTGGCGGTTTCGGCGAGCGCTTTCTTTGTAAAGGCGAGGCCGCCGGCCGCGGCTTCGAGAACGCGCGCGCGCGTCGGCGTCAGACGCAGCGGCGCAGCGCCGGTGGCGCGATAGAGCAGGCGCGGCGTATCCGGCCCCGCCTCCTCGGCGGCGCGCGTCGCCAATCGTAACGCCATGCCGCGCGGCGTCAGCGTGTAGCGGGCCAGCCAGTCGATGAAGTCGCGCAGTTTTTGCGACAGCGGCGGCCGATCAAGTTTCTGGAGAACCGTTTTCAGATTGCCAGTGATCGCCGGCGCGACATCGGTCGCCCAGACCACGCCATAGGCGTCGCGTTTGCCGAGCGGAATGCGCACGCTGTCGCCAGGCACCAGATCCAGCGCCGGCGGCGCGAAATAGGAATAGGGACTATCGACAGCGACAGGCGGCAACACCTCGACGATCTGTGCGCGATTTTTTGCGTTCTGCCCTGAACTCATGGCGCGGGCTTAGCCGATTCCGGCTGGCGTCGAAAGCGTCGAGGCCTGTGGTTTTGGGTTATTCGGCGGCGCTTTCCTTGACCCGGTCGTCGCCGCTCCCTATCCGTAAGGGAGCCAGTCGGCCGGATGGCCGCTGCCGCAAGGCAGAGGAAAGTCCGGGCTCCACGGAGACACGGCGCCGGATAAGGTCCGGCGGGGGCGACCCCAGGGAAAGCGCCACAGAAAGCAAACCGCCGCGCCGCACGGCCCGCAAGGACCGGATGTGCGGTAAGGGTGAAAGGGTGCGGTAAGAGCGCACCGCCGGGACGGCGACGCCCCGGGCATGGCAAGCCCCGCCGGGAGCAAGACCGAATAGGGGCGACACGTCGGCCACAAGCCGGCAAGCCCGTCTCCGGGCCGTCGCCCGGGTTGGTCGCCAGAGGCGGTCGGCAACGATCGTCCCAGAGGAATGGCCATCACGTGCGGAGCGGGAAACCGCTTCGCGCCATACAGAACCCGGCTTACAGGCCGACTGGCGATTTTCTGCGCTTTTCCGGGGTCGGGAGGCCCTGCACGCAGGGCGTGTAAACCCTCCCTTAACACTAACAAAGCCTAATAGAGCCAGGCGCCCTTCGGCGCTTCGGCTTTTGGCCGCCTCGTCGCGCCCCGTCGGAAACATGACGTTGTCTGCGTTCGCGCAACCACAACTGGGGATCGTCGCCGTTCCGGATCGCCGGAGGCGGCGAGGCGATGGCGCGCGCCGTGGCGTGGGCATGCGGACAGGGAGAGGGGCGATGACGACAGATCGCGGCGCCGACGCCCGACATGTGCCGGTGCTGTTGCGCGAGGTTCTCGACGCCGTGCAGCCGCAAAACGGCGGCGCCTTTCTCGACGCCACTTTCGGCGCCGGCGGCTATAGCCGCGCTTTGCTCGACTCTCCCGACACCCGCGTGCTGGCGCTTGATCGCGATCCGACCGCCGTGCGTGACGGCGCTGCGCTCGTGCAGGCTGCAGGCGGTCGGTTGAAGCTTGTTGAGGCGCGGTTTTCGCAACTTGCGCAAATCGCTGCGTCGGAAGGCTTCGCGCCGCTTGATGGCGTGGTGTTCGACATAGGCGTGTCGTCGATGCAGTTCGACGAAGCGGAACGCGGCTTTTCATTTCGTGGCGATGGTCCGCTCGATATGCGGATGGAGGGGCGCGGGCAGAGCGCCGCCGACATTGTCAATACGGCGGATGAAGAGACGCTGGCCGATATCCTTTATTTCTATGGCGAGGAGCGCGCATCGCGGCGCATCGCACGCGCAATCGTGCATGATCGGGCGCTGGCGCCTTTCACGACCACGAAAGCGCTCGCTGGAATGATCGAACGCGTTGCGCCATCGCGGCCCACCGATATTCACCCGGCGACCAAAAGTTTTCAGGCGTTGCGGATCGCGGTGAACGATGAACTCGGCGAGTTGCTGGCGGGGCTTGCCGGCGCCGAGCGCGTGTTGCGCGCCGGCGGACGTCTCGCGGTCGTGACCTTTCATTCGCTTGAGGATCGCATCGTCAAGCAATTCCTCTCCGAACGTGCAGGACGGGGCGAAACCGGTTCGCGGCGTTTGCCGGGGGAGCCCGCGCCGACCACGCCAAGCTTTATCTGCACGGGGCGTCAGCCTGTTGCGCCCTCGCGCGCCGAAACCGACGCCAATCCGCGCGCACGTTCCGCTAAATTGCGTTTTGCGACACGCACGGCGGCGCCGGCGCAGCCGCTATCCGACCGGCTCGGGCGCCTCGCGCGTTTGCCGGAACATGACAAGGGAAAACACTGATGTTGCGGTTGTTCAACATCCTCGCGGTCGTCTTGCTGATTGCTTCGGCGGTCTATGCCTATACGATCAAATATCAGACGGCCTATCGCTACGAGCAGATCGCGAAAACGAAAATCGAGATCAAGGCCGAGCGTGACGCGCTCGCCGTGCTGCGCGCCGAATGGGCTTACATGACGCGTCCTGAGCGTTTGCAGCAGCTCGCTGATCAATATTTGCCCGATCTCACGCCGCTTCAGGTCCCGCAAATTGTTGCAGTGACCGGGATCCCCGAGCGCGCTGCGCATGGCGACGCCATCGCCGGCAAACTCGATTCGCTGGGTCTCGGCGTGGGCGAAGCGGCTTCCGTCGAGATGACCGGCTCCATTCCCAAAGTCGCCGCGAAGCCCGTCGCCAAGCCGGCCGCCAAGCCAGCGGGTGAGACCGTAGCCGCGAAACCCGAACATCTTCCGCCGTCAGCTACGTCCCAGGGACGCCAGAAACCATGACGCACGCCCCATTCGATCCCCATTCCAATTTACCTAACGTCGTCGCCGCGCCGGCGCAGAAACCATCCGGCTGGCGCCGTGTGATGCGCGACATGTTCTCGACGCGTCTTTCGAAGAGCCCGTCGCGCATTCGCGTTGCGGCGCTGGGGTTTCTGGCGCTTTACGGTCTGATCTGCGGCAAGCTTGTCTATCTTGGGTTCAAACCCGATCCCGGCACGGGTCAGCATGCGGCGGCGAAAGCGGTTTCGGCGTCGCGTCCCGATATTCTCGATCGTAACGGCGAGGTGCTGGCCAGCGACGTCAAGGTGATGTCGGTGTTCGCCGAACCGCGCAAGCTGATCGACAAGGATGAAGCGACCGAACTGCTCACCGCCGTTCTTCCTGATGTAAATGCGCAGGAATTACGCAATCGTCTGGCGACGAAAAAGGGTTTCGTCTGGGTCAAGCGTGAGGTCACGCAGCATCAGCGCGATGAAGTGTTTCATCTCGGCTTGCCGGGCGTTGGTCTGATTGCAGAAAACAAGCGCGTATATCCCAACGGACCGATTGGGGCGCATGTGCTCGGATTCGCCAATATCGACAACGCCGGCATCGCCGGCATCGAGAAATATATCGACGGCCGCGGATTGGCCGATCTGCATAATATGGGCTTTGCGGCGACGCCAGAGGATCTGAAGCCGATCAGCCTGTCGCTCGATATTCGCGCCACGCACGCCTTGCGCGACGAGCTCGACAAGGGCGTCAAACACTTCAAGGCCAAAGCGGGCGCAGCGGCGATTCTGGATGTGAACACCGGCGAGGTGATCGCGCTCGCCTCGCTGCCGGATTACGATCCCAACAAACCGACCGACGCGCTTGATCCGCTGCACATCAACCGCATGAATGTCGGCGTCTATGAGATGGGCTCCACCTTCAAGGCGCTGACCATCGCGATGGCGCTGGATTCCGGCAAGATCAATCTCAACTCGCATCTTGATGCGCGTGGCGCGCTGTCGTTCGGCCGTTTCAAGATCCACGATTATCACGCGCAAAACCGCGCTCTGACGGTGCCAGAGGTTTTCACCTATTCGTCGAACATCGGCACCGCGCGTATGGCGATGGGGCAGGGCGTTGAAAAACACAAAGCGTTCCTGCGCAAAATGGGCCAGCTGTCGCGGATGCGCACGGAACTGCCGGAAAGCGCCGAGCCGCTCTATCCGAAGAACTGGAGCGAGTTGAACACCATGACCATCGCTTTTGGTCATGGTCTCGCGGTTGCGCCTTTGCAGGCGATGATGGCGGTGGGCGCTCTGATGAACGGCGGTTATTTGATGTCGCCGACCTTCATCAAGCGTAGCGAAACGGAAGCGCGCGGAAGCGCCGAGCAGGTGATCAAGCCGGAAACCAGCGAAGCGATGCGCTATCTGATGCGTCTCAACGCCGAAATCGGCACCGCCAAAAAGGTTGATGTCGACGGCTATTTCGTTGGCGGCAAAACCGGCACGGCCGAAAAGGTCATCGGCGGCCATTACAACAAGAATCGCCTGTTCACGACCTTCATGGCCGTGGCGCCGGCCGATCAGCCGAAATATCTTTTCCTGACGATCATGGACGAGCCGCAGGGCTTGCCGGAAACCGGCGGCTACGCGACGGCGGCCTACAACTCCGGCCATGTCACCGGCGAGATCATTCAGCGCGTGGGACCGATCCTTGGTCTGGCGCCGCGATTTGAGCCGCCGCATCAGCCATTCCCCTTGCTGGCGAAGCTCGGTTACGGCATGGCGAATGTTCCGGCGACCGGAGGCCACGGTCACTGATGCGCCTCTCCGACCTTCTCGCGATATCGGATCTCGATCCTGCGATTGGCGCGATTGAGATCGCTGGTCTGTCTGCGGACAGCCGCGCCATTCGTGCGGGCGAGGTCTTTTTCGCGATCCCCGGCCATGCCGGCGATGGTCTGTCTTTTGTCGCCGACGCCAAGGGACGCGGCGCATGCGCCGTTGTTGCGCAGCGTCACGCTGATTGCGGGCTGCCGCTTATTGTCGTCGATGATGTGCGCGCCGCGCTTGCGCATGCGGCGGCGCGGTTCTATCCGCGTCAGCCGCAAACGATTGTCGCCGTCACCGGCACCAGCGGCAAAACCTCGGTTGTCGCCTTTCTGCGTCAGATCTGGCGGGCTTGCAGCCATGCCGCCGCGTCGCTGGGAACGGTGGGCGTCGTTGATCCTTTTCTGGGCGCTGAGTTAGGGTTAGGGTTAGGGTTCGGGTTAGGGTTAGGGTTAGGTGCGGTGGGCGTCGTTGATCCTCTTCTGGACGCTGGCCCCACGAGAGCACAATGGGCACCCCAAAAGGGCATCCGAGAGTAAGTGACGCCAGAAGATG
>JALRFG010000259.1 GCA_023253795.1 Methylocystis sp. | reverse complement strand
ATCAGTCGCCGGAGCGTCGGCGGCAGGCGCCGCAGCTTCCGCCGGCGGCGTTTCAGCAGCCGGCGTTTCCGCCGGAGCCTCAGCAGCAGGTTCCTCACCCGGCTTTTTGCCGAGCTTTTCCTTGAAGGACTGGAAACGGGTTTCCAGGTTCGCGCGCATGTCGCCCGGACCTGTCAGGGCGCCCGCCCCATAGCCGATGGCTCCCGCCACGACGGCTGTAATGACTGTCGAAATGCCGCTACGCGCCATTTTTGACCTTTCTGAAAAAAGCCCGGGATCTCGGGCAAGAGAAGTTATCACTTACGCGAATAGGCATGAAAAACGTGCGCTAATCTGATGCGTATGGCGCCAAGAAACCCACAAATCAGCCAAAAATATGAACAGGCGTCAGAAGAGACTGAAAAAATTGATTTAGCGAATGTCATTCCACGGTCACATGACGGCGACGTTGACATTATCACTATTGTGCAAAATGATATAAATCAAATACTTGAGCCGTCGACGCCAATAAATGATTTCAGGGCCTCCGCACGCAGCACGCCGCCGGTAATTTCCATGTCAGACAGGGGCGCCGCGGCCAGAATGGCGTGGCTCGGGGTCATGATTTGGCCGATCAGAGGCGACAAATCCTCAATTGAGGCCGCGAAAACGACTCGCCTGACCCCGCACCAGACCAGAGCCCCCATACACATCGGACAAGGTTCGCCGGTTGTGTAGATGGTCGCCGATTGCAGATGTTCAGCCGGATGTCTGGAGATGAAGTCGCGGATCGCCATCATCTCGCCATGCGCGGTCGGGTCGTTCAGTCTGACGCCCTGATTATGGCCCCGCGCAACAATCGCGCCATTGCTGACAATCACCGCGCCAAACGGCAAATCTCCGCAAGCCGCTTCTGTCAGCGCCTCACGCATGAAAGACTCGTCTTCCGCGCGTTGCGGGCTGTTCTCAGCGCCTTCTTGTCGATTGTTTTCACACATGGTTGCTCTGATAACATATTTGCCGATGCGTTGCCCCCGGCGCCGTGGCGCGCGGCGCTCCGATCCGCTATGGATTTGATGGAAGCTGGTCAGGAGGAATGTTCATGTCGTCTGTGCGCAAATATCTTTTCCTCTGCGTGACCACCGCCATTCTATGCACGACCAATCATGCGCTGGCGAAGAGCGCGGCCAAGCAGACCCAGCCTTCGTCGCCCCCTGCGACGCAGGGCGGCGACACCGCCATCCCGCTTCCAAAGGATTTGACGGACAACAGCGATCCGTTTAACGCCAGCTCGTCGTCCGCCG
>JALRFG010000258.1 GCA_023253795.1 Methylocystis sp. | reverse complement strand
ATCAGATCATCAGCTTCATAGGTGTCTTGTTCAACCGGCTGCAGACCGAAGGCGCGCACCACCTCGCGCATCAGCGGAAATTGCGGGATCAAATCTTCCGGCGGCTCGGCGCGATGCGCTTTGTATTCAGGATAGATTTGCTTGCGGAAAGAGTTCTCGCTTTTGTCGAAAATGATCGCGAGATGGGTTGGCGTCACCCCGGCCGCGCCTTCACGCACGAATTGTAGCAGCTTGACGCAAAACAGCCGCACAGCGCCTGTCGGCAGACGATCGGAGCGATAATTATATTTCGCGTCCTGACGGATCGACTGAAAATAGGCGCGAAATACGAAGGACGAGCCATCGACGAGAAAAACATGGCTGCCGGGGCCAACGGGCTGATGCGTAGAAGTCATGACGCATCATAACCTGTCAGCGTGCGCCTGTCCTCTGGCGCACGCATGATCACACTGCATAAACTAGCCCAGTCGGGCCAGCGCCGCGCTGAGCTTGTCGATCCGCGCCCGGGTCTCGTCGAGACGTTCGCGATGCTCCTCGATCACCTCTTCCTCGGCCTTGGCCAGGAACCCCGGATTGGCGAGCTTGGCGTCGAGCTTCTTGGCTTCGCCGTCGCATTTGGCTATTTCCTTGGCGAGACGCGCCTTCTCGGCCCCAAGATCGATGACGCCTTCGAGCGGCATGGCGGCGACGCCGCCGCGCACCAGAATCTGCGCCGAAGCGGCAGGGGCTACATCGGCGAAACCGATGCGCGACAAACGCGCGAGCTTGCGCAGCGTTTCGTCCCAGTGTTGAGCGCGCGCCTGCAAGGCGGCGTCAGCGCCAATCAGCACCAGCTCGGTTTCGCTGGTCAGCGCCATTTCAGCGCGCAGCGAACGAATTTCCGAAACGAGATCAACGACCCAGCCGATTTCATTTTCGGCCGCAGCATCCTCCAGCCCATCGAGCGACGGCCAGCCGGCCAGCGCAAGGAGCGTTTCGCGCTTTGGTCCTTCCGCGCCCTTGATCGCCCACAACTCCTCAGTGATGAAAGGCATGAAGGGATGGAGCAGCGCATAGATCTGATCGAGCACGAAAGCCGCCGTGGCGCGGGTTTCGTCTTTCTCCGCGCCATCGGCGCCCTGCAACAGCGGTTTCGCCAGTTCGAGATACCAATCGCAGAACACGCTCCAGACAAAGCGATAGGCGGCGTTGGCGGCGTCATTAAAGCGATAGGCGTCAATCGCCGTGCTCACCTCGGCCACCGCGCGCGACGCCTCACCGATAATCCAGCGATTGAGCGTCACTCTATTGGCTTGCGGCGCATAGCCTACGACGCGCA
>JALRFG010000257.1 GCA_023253795.1 Methylocystis sp. | reverse complement strand
CTTTACCTCCAACATGAGTGCTTGGGGCGTTCCCGGACAATGCGCCTGTAACGTTAGTAATGCCATCCGCTCATGGAACAACCTAACCACGACCTGGAAAGCCACTGATAGGCTGACGACTGTCACAGACATCAGCTTCATGATGGACTCCGGCTGGAACCCAAGCGCCTTTGGTGTGGCTCAGAAGGATTGGTCAGTGACCAATGGTATGATCGGTGCAGCGGGAGGCACCACGCTTCCCTTTGGCATTGTCCAAGCAAGACCGATGGGCGTCACAGCCTACGGCATCGCTCAGAACGTCTCCTATAAGCTCGATGATGTCTGGTTGCTTAAGGGTCGACTCGAATACTTCCGTGATGCGAACAACTTCTTTGTGAGCGCCTTCCCAGGGTATTCCGATGCCGCGAACCTACAGCATGGTTTCTGGTGTCCTTCCTGCATCAACCGCACCTATACGACCCTTCCTGGCTTTAGCCCGTTCGGTTCGGCGACCCAGGGTGGCACAGCTTACACCGGCACGAGCTATCTGGCGCTGACAGTCGGCACCACGATCACCCCGAAACTGCCCGACAACATCCCCTATCTCACGGGCTTGATGATCCGCCCCGAACTGCGCTGGGATCAGGCGGTCAATGGAACCTCGCCCTTCTTCAGCAAGAACGGCATGAGCTCCTCGCAGGGCATGTTCAATATGGACATCATCCTGCCCTTCTCGCTGATCTAAAAATAAGACAGTGCGTCAACGACAAACGCCGCCCGGTTTCGGGCGGCGTTTTTTGTGATTTGAGTCCTACAAACGAGCTAATAAATCACTTTTTTAGGATGCAGCATGGGCATGAGTATAAATGCAATATGCTGACTGGATATAACTTCAGACTAACCCTGTTTAATCAATTCTTTCCCCCCCATCATAACAATGAAACACGATTCCAAGAGTTTCGACGGTGCCTAGATATTGTCCTGGTTCATCCGGGAGTTCTTGGTCGGTTTCGTAAGTCCTAATCAGTCTTTTGACGGTCGGTTTATCCGTATCAATTTCCGCCCAGATTATTGGAGTTGTGCGTTTATGCGCAAGATTGAGTATCTTGGCTCCCTTTGGCATGGGGACGATAGGATTAAGCATGCTAGTAATATGATATTTGCGCACGCATCTCATGAGAAGCCCTCTCTAAGATCATCTGATTTCAAAAGCCTACATCAATCAATAATTTAATATTATGATATGGATTTCGAATATTTTATACAAAAAATAAGGGGCTGGCCTAGATAGCTGAGAAAGGCTATTTAGATCAGATGGTTGAGCGAAGGCGAAAAAGTCGGCTCCCGGAAC
>JALRFG010000256.1 GCA_023253795.1 Methylocystis sp. | reverse complement strand
ACCTCCGACATGGCGATTGTCGGCGCGACATCCGTCACCTTCGCCATGCTGTCGGGCATCTTCGGCTTCTTCGTGCCGTGGTATAAACCCGCAAAGAAAGCGTAATCGTCGGAATATTTTGTCGTCGCGTTGACGACAAGTAGCGTGAATTTGACGGCGTCGTCCCGAAATGGCGGCGCCGTTTATCGTGTCGGCGTCGTGTGTGCGGCGGCGATGCTGGAATGAACGCCTTTGAAGCCCGAGCCCTCCCGATGCGGATTGCTCAGCGTTGCGCCGACTCCGAAAGCGAAAAACGCGATCCACAACAAGAACGGGACGAATTTCAGCCTTTCGAAATTCACGACGCCCTCCCGAATGATTTGACGCTCTATCCTGCCAGTCTTGCTGGTCGAATAAAGCGCCAGTCGAAACGGAAATAATGGGGCCAGCTTTTTTGTTGCCGACAATCGCCGCGCTTTACGCCGGCATCGCCGGATAATCGGTGTAGCCCTTCGCGCCCGGCGTATAGAAACTCGCCATGTCGGGCGGGTTGAGCGCTGCGCCAGCTTTGAACCGCGCCGGCAGATCGGGATTAGAGATAAAGGGCACGCCAAAGGCGACGGCGTCGAGCTTGCCGTCGCGAATGGCGGCGTCCGCCTCATCGGCGCTGTAGCCCATATTGCCGATCAGCACGCCTTTGTAGCCGGCGCGCGCGGGCGTCATCACATCGGCCTTCGCTGTCCCGAGAAAATCGGCGCGCATGATGTGCAGGAACGCGAGCCCATAATCATTGAGTCGCGCAGCAAGCCATGCGGTGAGGCCGGCAGGGTCGCTGTCCGACATGTCGTTATAGCCGTTGAGTGGCGAGAGCCGCAGGCCAACACGGTCGCCGTCCCAGACCTTTGTCACCGCCTCCAGTACCTCAAGCATCAATCGTGCCCGGTTTTCGATCGGTCCGCCATAGGGACCGCTGCGTCGGTTGGCGCCGTCGCGCAGAAATTCATCGAGCAGATAGCCGTTTGCGCCATGCACTTCGACGGCGTCGAAACCGGCTTGCTTCGCATTGCGCGCCGCCTGCGCAAAGCCTGAGACGATCTCGGGGATTTCGTCGTCGCGAAGGGCGCGCGGCGTCACATAGGGCTGCATGCCTTGCGGGGTGAGAACCTTTGAGCCGACAATCGCTTCCGCCGACGGCGCCACCGGCGTCGCGCCATTGTTGAGCAACGGATGGCAGGCGCGGCCGCCATGCCAGATTTGCAAAGCGATGCGGCCGCCTTTGTTATGCACCGCTTGCACCACGCGCGCCCAGCCGTCGATTTGAGCGGTCGTATAAATGCCGGGCTCGCGCCAGAAGG
>JALRFG010000255.1 GCA_023253795.1 Methylocystis sp. | reverse complement strand
CATGGTCAACGTGACCAATCGTGCCGATGTTGCAGTGCGGCTTCGTGCGTGAAAACTTTTCCTTGGCCATCGCCGTGCTCCTCTAAGAGTTCCGTTAACCTGTCGCTTCGTGAAAAATCAGGCGTATTTCGCCTGCACCTTTTTCGACTCCGCCTCAGGCACCTGTTCATAGTGATCAAACTGCATCGTGTAGTTGGCGCGACCCTGCGTGAAGGAGCGCAACTGGTTGACGTAGCCAAACATGTTGGCCAGCGGCACCATGGCGTCGATGACAACCGCGTTGCCGCGCATGTCCTGACCCTGTATCTGACCGCGACGCGAATTCAGATCGCCGATAACCGAACCGGTATATTCTTCCGGCGTCACCACCTCGACCTTCATGATCGGCTCCAGCAGCACCGAGCCGCCCTTCTGAAGGGCTTCACGGAACGCCGCGCGCGAGGCGATTTCGAAGGCCAGCACCGACGAGTCGACGTCGTGGAACGCGCCGTCGATCAGGGTCGCCTTAACGTCAACGATCGGGAAGCCCGCAAGAATGCCGGAACCCATGACGCTGTTGATGCCTTTTTCGACGCCGGGGATGTATTCCTTCGGCACCGCGCCGCCGACGATCTTGCTCTCGAACTCATTGCCCTTGCCGGCGTCGTTCGGCTCAAAAATAATCTTGACGCGGGCGAACTGGCCCGTGCCGCCGGTCTGCTTCTTATGCGTGTAGTCGATCTCGGCCTTTTTGGTGAGACGCTCACGATAGGCGACCTGCGGCGCGCCGATATTGGCGTCGACCTTATAATTGCGCTTGAGAATATCGACCTTGATGTCGAGATGCAGTTCGCCCATGCCCTTGAGGATGGTCTGGCCGCTTTCCAGATCGGTCGACACGCGGAAGGACGGATCCTCCGCCGCAAGCTTCTGCAGCGCGAGACCGAGCTTCTCCTGATCGGCCTTTGATTTCGGCTCGATGGCGATCTCGATGACGGGCTCCGGGAACTCCATGCGCTCAAGAATGACCGGCTTCTGCTGGTCGCAGAGCGTGTCGCCGGTACGGGTTTCCTTGAGGCCGGCCAGCGCGACAATGTCGCCGGCGTAGGCTTCCTTGATGTCTTCGCGGTTATTCGCATGCATCAGCAGCATACGACCAACGCGCTCTTTCTTGTCCTTGGTCGAATTGACGACCGTCGTGCCCGACTCGATCTTGCCCGAATAAACGCGGCAGAAGGTGATGGTGCCGACGAAAGGATCGTCCATGATCTTGAAGGCGAGCATGGAGAAGGGATCCTCGTCCGTCGGGTGACGAACGGTCTCTTCTTCGGTCTTGAAGTCGATGCCCTTGATGTCGCCGCGATCGACCGGCGACGGCAGGAAGTCGACGACGGCGTCGAGCAG
>JALRFG010000254.1 GCA_023253795.1 Methylocystis sp. | reverse complement strand
CCATGCCGCCGTAAAGATGATTGAGGAACATTTCCTTGGTGAGGGTTGTGCCCTTACGCAGGGAAAGCAGCTCAAGCATCTGATATTCTTTGCCGGTCAGATGCACGCGCGCGCCGCTGACCTCAACGGTCTTCTGATCGAGATTGACGATCAGGTCGCCCGTGGCGATGACCGACTGCGCATGACCCTTGGAACGGCGAACAATCGCGTGAATGCGGGCGACCAGCTCGTCCTTGTGGAAGGGTTTGGTCAGATAATCGTCGGCGCCAAAGCCCAGGCCCTTAACCTTGTCCTCAATGCCGGCGAGGCCGGACAGGATCAGGATCGGCGTTTTTACCTTGGCGACGCGCAGCGTGCGGAGCACTTCGTAGCCCGACATATCCGGAAGGTTCAGATCCAGAAGAATGATGTCGTAGTCGTATAATTTGCCGAGATCGATGCCTTCCTCACCCAGATCGGTGGTGTAGACATTAAAGTTCTCGGATTTTAGCATGAGCTCGATGCTCTGAGCGGTCGCGCTGTCGTCTTCGATCAATAAAACGCGCATGTTGGTTCCCCAGCGAGCTCCAGCAAAATATGACGGTTGGCCGCCCCTGCCGACTCGTCAGGCCGCAATTGCGGCAAACGGCCGACGTGACTCTTTCCGAACTGAACGAAAGGTAAGCGGAAATGGTTAACAAAGCCTCACCAACAAGGCCGCCTTGCCCTAATTCTTAACAAGACGGTCTTGAGAAGGCTTCACGCAACACGCGCCGGATGGACGGCGGGACTAGGCAAAAGCGACGCACACGACACGAATCGCGTCGCGATAGGTCAATCTACCTGTTTTTTTTAACGCGTGAGAAGGTGTTTGGAGATGGAATCGATGATCGTCCGGCCGGGCGTCATTGACTTATCAGAACGCATTCTCCTATATGCGCCCGCGGCGTTGCTCCCCAACAGGGGCGACGCCATCCCTTTTGGCGGTCCTTCCTCGGCAGGTTTCTGTCGGGCTCCGCGGGTCGAACCCGCGGCTAGAAATGGGCCGGTTCGGATTTGTTTTTAATAGGATAGGCGGCTCGGCCGCCTGTGGAGAACGTCGGTGAAACGGACCTATCAGCCCAGCAAGATCGTGCGCAAGCGCCGTCATGGTTTTCGCTCCCGCATGGCCACTGTCGGTGGCCGCAAGGTGATCGCGGCGCGCCGTGCGCGTGGTCGCAAGCGCCTGTCCGCCTGAGGTTTTCTCCGGCGGCTGGACAGCCGGACGACACGATGACGACGGACGCCCCCGCCGGGCCTGCCAAAAATCCTGTTCCTCCGCGTCGCCTGCGCCGGCGACGTGAGTTTCTGCGCGCCGCGAAAAACGGCGTGCGCGCCTCTGGCCGCCTTTTCACCATCCAGATGGTGGAGCAGGAGGTCGCCGCCGATCCGGCGGGCGTCGACGCCCGGCCGAGATTTGGCCTCACCGTC
>JALRFG010000253.1 GCA_023253795.1 Methylocystis sp. | reverse complement strand
CCCTCCGATTCGGCCGACTTCCCATGAATCATGCATTGCTTCGGGTGGGAATCCTCTATTTGATGACACGCTCTAGATGATGAAGTCGCCCGGCGTGTTGATTTTTTGTTGTTCATCCAGCGCCATCGCGCGCGCATATAAATCATCAAGCGTCACACGATCCAGAGAGGCGAGCGCCTGCTCCTCCGCCTGTTTGAGCAGCGGATCGACCAGCGCGTCGAGCCCCGCAGACGCTGTCGAGGTTTCGTCGTCTTCAAGACGCAGCGCGACCCGCACAATTTCGCCGACGCAAATCCGGCGCCGCTCCCGCGCCAGCTCATAGCCGCCGGCGGGGCCGCGCAGACTGCGCAACACCCCTGCGCGAACCAGCGCCTGCAGCAACGCCTCCAGACGACGGGGCGGCAAATCATGTCGTGCGGCGAGCACTTTAGAAGACACCGGACGCCCGCGCGCATATAGCGCCACATCAAGCGTCGCCAGCAAGGCGAAGCGCGCCGGGCCTCGCAGGATTTTCATCCGCGCGGTTCTCCGCCAAGACCCGTCGAGCCAAATCCCCCGGCGCCGCGCGCGGTGTGATCGAGATCGTCATCGATTTCGACAAAAGACGCGTGCGTGACCGGCGCAATGATCAGTTGCGCGATCCGCATTCCACGCGTGATCTCGAACGGCTGGCCGCTGTGATTAATCAGAATAACCTTGATCTCGCCGCGATAATCGCTGTCGATGGTGCCGGGCGCATTCAGCACGGTGACGCCGTGCTGAACCGCCAGTCCGGAGCGTGGGCGCACCTGCGCTTCATAGCCTTCCGGCAAAGCGATCATCATCCCTGTCGGCGTCAGATCACGCGCGCCGGGTTCGAGCACCAGCTTCTGTCCCTCGGCCAGCGCCGCATAGAGATCCATGCCGGCGGCGCCGGCGCTGGCGTAGGCCGGCGTCGGCAATCCTTCGCCATGCGGGAGACGACGCAACGCGATGCGTAATGAGCTTGTCATGCGCTTGCATCCTGCGTCGGAAGCGAATGCGCGATGAAGGCGACAATCTGATCGGCGAGCGCCGTCTTGCTCATCTTCGGCAATGTGTCGACGCCCTCGCGCGTCACCAGATGCGCCGCATTGCTGTCGCCGCCGAAAACGCCCGTCTCTTCGCTCACGTCATTTGCGACGATCAGATCACATCCCTTGCGCGCCAGTTTATCGCGCGCATGCGCCACAACATTTTCTGTTTCCGCCGCGAAACCGACGACAATCTGCGGACGCGCCGCGCCGCGCGCAACGGTCGCCAGAATGTCGGGATTTTCAACCAGCGTCAGCGCCGGCGTCGCGGCGCCGGCGTCTTTCTTGATCTTTTGCGGGGCCTGCGTCACCCGCCAGTCGGCAACAGCGGCGACGCCAATAAACACATCAGCGGGCAGAGCGGCCGTCACAGCCGCCAGCATGTCCTGCGCGCTTTCGACGTGAATGG
>JALRFG010000252.1 GCA_023253795.1 Methylocystis sp. | reverse complement strand
ATCTAGGCCAGCCCCTTATAAAATATCGTTTTTTTGGGAATATTCGTAGATTGACAGCCTGAGTAGGCCTCTCGATAGAGACTAGGAGCGTCGCTATCGGCGAACCGGTTCAGGTGATTGGAATGAATACAACCGTCCTTCAGGCAGGAACTGCATGCTATCATCGAAACTTAAGTCGCTATTGCCCCAATGAGAAGCGCGCGCAAATTCTTTGCTATTTGGTCGGGCAGTCTGAGCATTATATTTTTGCAATTCACCCAGACGGCTTGCTCACAGCCCGTCGGAGAAGTCCTCACATCGGCCGATAATAATTCAGAAAAGAATACAAAGGCAGATTCTTCTCCAAAGATAGAATTTTACAATTGGCTATATGGATCATCGCGCCGTAATTGGTTTGAATGGCATACAATCACTGCTGCAGTAGATCCATCACTGGATGAAAGCGGCATTCGCCTTCGCGGAACAGGCGCCATCGGGGGCTACGTCAATGACATAAAAGGCAACGAAACAGAAAACATACTCGCAAGCGTCAATGGTATTAATGACAATTTTCTGCCTTCAATGGGAACTGTAGGCAAATTTTATGGAATGAATGGATTCGCGGGGCTTCAAGTAGGTTACACCTATGCTTCCGAGAACTGGAAATTAGGTGCTCAAATCGGCGCCTCTGTAGTTAGAGCCTGGTCGATTGCCTCTAATATGACGACCTCAATAATCAAGTATTCTACAGACCCTTCACTCTTCAATGGCACTCGGTATGGAATATTGGCGAGTTTGGAGGGTGAGTATCATCCCACAAATGATTTAGTAATTTCGGTTTGGGGACTATATACGCCTGCTTATAAGTGGGGCTATTTCGAGATCAAGCCTGGCGTAGCTCTACCTTTTAAAGAAATGCTGCCCAAATCTGTTGCTGAAAATGCGTATATAGGTCCTCACATTGCATTAAGTATATCCGATGGTGTGCAGCAGCCAATGCTCGGAGCGCATCTTAGCGGCATAATGTTAGGACAGGTATATTTGAATGTTAATGCCGGCTATGTGCACGAACAGTTCACGGGCGGCGGAATGTATTCAATACTTGAAACAAGCGTACAGTTTTGAATGTCTTGCAAAATATGTAGTTGTAGTTAGCACAATGAACTTTGTTTATAAGATTCTATTTCAAGCATTCTATTGAACGAGATCCGATATCCAGAGAGATAGCCACTGTGAACTTCACCTCTCTTGCGCACGTTCTCGTACAAAGGCGAGGAATAGGTCGCCTTCTAATTTTATATTGATTTCATAATGGCTGCATGTGGTGATTAAACGCCATGAGTTAGCATCTCAGCTGAACAAGACGAGGTGACCACAAGAACTTCTACCGTAACGTTGATTTGGCCTATCTGCACATTGCTTAATTGAAATTTCTCTATAGGGCGGCTCTCGGTCAATGATGTTGTGCGTATAGGGTGAGGCGTC
>JALRFG010000251.1 GCA_023253795.1 Methylocystis sp. | reverse complement strand
CCGTGATTGGAGTAAGCCGCGTTCCGGTGCGGATAGCAATCGCCAGAAACCCCTTCGCCGACGTTTTCCCGGCGGTGTGCCATATTCGCCACAACGTCGCCGAGGCGGGATTCAGACGGGAAAAACCGGATCAAAAGACTGAAATTACCGCATGATCCGCAGCAGCGTACGCTTACGCCGCGCTCAATAACGAGGTCTCAAAGACGGAAAGATCGATCAGCGGTCCGCGCTCCACGCCCTTCGGCGGTTGGCGCGGCGCGAGGATCATCTCCGTTCGGGCGGTTTGATCGATGCGACGAATTTCATCGCGGGCGTCCTCCAGCGCCGCTTCCAGTTCGAACCGCCGCAGCAGCGCCATAAGACGATCGAGTTCGCCATCGTTGAGCGCATCGCAAACGGCGACGACGTTTTCGATCATGGCGAGAGAAAGGCGCGGCCCGTCATTGGGCGTCGCCTGTCCTTGCTCGTAAATCTGCCCGGCGGCGAGCGCGGCGCGAAAGACGGGTAAATATTTTTGCGGCAAGCCGGCGCGCGCAAACAGCGCCGCAAAACCGGCGCCCGTAAAATGACGCAAAAGTCCGGCGATTTTTTCCGCACGCAGACCGGAGAGTTCAACCAGCGCCGCCTCAAAAAGCGCGCGCTGACCAGAAAGCAATGCACGCAATACAAGGCTGGCGGTGAGTTGTTCCGAACGCCGCAAATGCGCGACGAGATCGCGTAGACCGGCGTTGGCGTGATCGGCGGCGTCATAGGCCAGAACGACATTGGCGCGGTCGCGCGCTTCACGAAGCGCCAGCGTGGCGCGCGTTTCGTTCAGCCAGCCGCGCTCCAGAACCAGCGTCTGCAGGCAACGCGCCGTGGCCGCGATCAATTCGCTGCGCACGGCCGCAGGCAGGCGTCGTCGGGACAGCAGCGCTTCACGCAATTCCGGTATTTCGCCAAGACGCGTCACCAGCCGGCGCAGAGAAAATTCCGGAATGTCAGCGCCGGGATTGCGCGCCAGCGCGATCGCCGCCGCTGAGGCGCCGACTTCCGCCAGCGCCGCGCATACGCTGGCGGATAATTGGAGCCGGTGGGCGATCGCTTCCTGCGCCAGCGCATCGCCGGTTGCGGCGATGTCGATCAATTCGGCGTCGGAGAGAAGAGGAGAGTGGGCGAGCACCGGCGCGGCGATGTCGGACTGGTCGCTGGCGAGCGCGCTGACGAGCGCCCTTGGCGCATGGGTTTGAGCGGCGAAATATTCGGCGAGCCGCCGCCGCACCAGCGGGGCCGGATCGTCGAGCAGCGTCATCATGGCGCGTTCTGCGTCGCGGCGGGCGTCTTCCGTCAGGCCGCCGGCGCGCCATGAGCGGGCGAGCGCCTCCGCGGCCTCGGCGCGCTTTGTCGCGGAAGCCGTTTGCGCCCAGGGCAGGGTAGGGAAATAATCCCATATAGGTTCATGTAGTATCGTAACATCATGAATATATGCGATTTAATATTCCTAAATCTAGGCG
>JALRFG010000250.1 GCA_023253795.1 Methylocystis sp. | reverse complement strand
AGTCGACGCGTTACATTGATGTGCAGAAAGCTCAGCGATGCGACCGGCGCCGGCGTTTTTGTTCTGGCGACGCTGGGTCTGCGTCCGGCTGCTGAAGCGGCGCCTCCGAGCATAGACGAATTGCGCGCGCGCTTTGCAGCGCGTTTTGGCGCCTCAGCCATCCGCTTTCTTTGGAAAACGGACGCCAATGATCATTTTGTTTCTGTCGATGCCGCGCTTGCCGATGTGGTTGGCGCCGCCGCCGCCAATGTCGTCGGCGTCAGCGTGGAAAAAATTGCGCAGCAACTAGTCGGTGGAGCGGAGTTCACAAAGTCGGTCGCCTCGCGGCTGTCCTGGAGCGGCGTCACTGTCGATTGGCCATTCGCCGATGGTTCCGCCATCGCGCCCGTCACGCTTGGTGCGCTGCCGATCGTTGATGAGCGGCAGGCGTTCGCTGGCTATAATGGTTATGGGCTTGTTCATGTCGCGCGCATTCGCACTGTCGAGGCGCCCGCTATTGAAAACACGCCGCCGCGCGCAGCGAATGTTGTGCCGTTGCGACCCGCCCAGTCAGCAGCCCCCCGGCAGGAGGCGGCGAATATCAAGAACAGCGCTGTTGAGCAGCAGAAGCTGAGCGAAAATGAACTCTCCGCTTTTGCGGAAATCGCCCGGACGCTGAGCGACGACAAGCCATTGACGCGAGAGCCGGCGCCGGCGCTGACAAGAGCAATTGACAAAGGCGTAGACGCCGCTTCCTCCGAAACGGTGGTTGCGGTCCAGACGACGCTCGATTTATTGCCTGTCGGCGTTTTGGTGGCGCGTGGCGCGCAAACGCTTTTTGTTAATCGGGCGTTGCTGGCGGAACTGGGTTATGCCGATGTGACGGCGTTTATCGCCGGCGGTGGGCTCGCGCGTGTGTTCATGGGACGCTCGTCAATGGCCGCAGGCGGTCTCTCTGGCGACATCGAGCCACAGGTTGAGACCCTCGATTGGGATGGCGTGCCGGCGACGATGATTTCCTTTCAGCGCGCGTCGCTGCCGCGCGAGTCCTCATCTGGCCGCGAGCTCGAAATGAAACTCGCGCGCGCCCGCAGCGACAACGCCATGTTGCGCGCCGTCATCGATGTGCTGGATGGCGCTGTCGCCATTATTGACGATGCGGGTCGAATTGAAAGTGCGACGACAGCCTTCACAATGCTGCTCGACGCCGAAAAAGGCGCTTTTGACGGGTTGGCGCTATCGTCGCTCACGCGCCCGCAGGATGTCTCGGGATTGATGGCGCGGCTTCAGCTTGCGGAAAAGGGGAGGGCTGACAGCTTTGCTTTTGTCCCGCGGAATGCGACCCGCGCGCTTCACGCAACCGTTTCACGACTGCCTGTAGCGAGCGATAAAACCTGCATGCGTTTGGAAGCGCGCGCATCCGTGGCGCTGCCGGAGCAGGATGCTGCACGTGATGCCGCAGAACGGGCAAACGCGGCGAAATCTGATTTTCTTGCGCGCGTCAGTCATGAAATTCGCACG
>JALRFG010000024.1:7549-17953 GCA_023253795.1 Methylocystis sp. | reverse complement strand
TTGACTTCGAGCACGTAAATCTCGCCGTCCTTGAGCGCGAATTGCACATTCATCAGACCGACGACGCCGAGCGCCATGGCGAGATTGCGCGTCTGCTCCTCCAGCGCGGCCACCGTCTCCGGCGACAATGAGCGCGGCGGCAGCGAACAGGCGGAGTCGCCGGAGTGAATGCCCGCTTCCTCAATATGCTCCATCACGCCGGCGACGGCGGCCGTCGTTCCATCGGCGAGACAATCGACGTCCACTTCGATGGCGTCGGTGAGATAGCGGTCGAACAGCAACGGATTGCGTCCGAGCACCATGTTGATTTGGCCGGTCTTGTCGTTGGGATAGCGCGCCTTGATTTCGGACGGCACCAGACTGGGCAGCGTGCCGAGCAGATAATCGTCGAGATCGCTTTGGTCGCGAATGATCGCCATGGCGCGGCCGCCCAGCACATAGGACGGACGCACAACGAGCGGCAGGCCGAGTTCGGCGGCGATGATGCGCGATTGCTCGACTGAATAGGCGATGCCGTTTTTCGGCTGTTTCATGCCAAGCTTGTCGAGCAGGCGTTTGAAGCGGTCACGATCTTCGGCGAGATCAATGGAGTCGACCGGCGTGCCGAGGATCGGCGTTCCGGCTTCGGCGAGACCATGCGCGAGCTTCAGCGGCGTCTGGCCACCATATTGAACGATCACGCCGGCCAGCGTTCCGCGCGACTTCTCAACGTCGATGATCTCGGCGACATCCTCATTGGTCAGCGGCTCGAAATAGAGACGGTCGGAGGTGTCGTAATCCGTCGACACCGTTTCCGGATTGCAGTTGATCATGATGGTCTCGTAGCCCGCATCTGCGAGCGCGAAACAGGCGTGACAGCAGCAATAGTCGAATTCGATGCCCTGACCGATGCGGTTGGGGCCGCCGCCAAGAATAACGATCTTCTTCTTGTCGGAAGGCAGGGCTTCATTCGCGAGCGCGCCGGCGAAGGGCGTCTCATAGGTCGAATACATATAGGCGGTGGGCGAAGCGAATTCGGCGGCGCAGGTGTCGATGCGCTTGTAGACCGGACGCACATTGAGCGCGTGACGGGCGAGGCGCACATCTTTTTCTTCGACGCCGGTCAGCGTCGCGAGACGCACATCCGAGAAGCCCGCGAATTTAAGCGCACGGAAATTCTCGGCGTCTTTCGGCAGGCCGAATTTTTTGACTTTCTGTTCAAGCGCGATGATTTCCGCCATGCGCGCGATGAACCAGGGATCGATTTTGCTGGCGTCGTGAATCTCCGCAACGCTCATGCCGAGACGCAGCGCCTGTCCAACGTAAAGCAGACGATCCGGCGTCGGCGTGCCGAGCGCGCCGCGCAGCACATTATAATCGTCGCCCTTGCCCAGCCCTTCGATCTCGATCTCATCAAGTCCCGAAAGGCCGGTTTCAAGCGAGCGCAGCGCCTTTTGCAAGGACTCGGCGAAATTGCGGCCAATGGCCATGGCCTCGCCGACCGACTTCATCGCCGTCGTCAGCGTCGGCTCGGAGCCGGGGAATTTTTCAAAAGCGAAGCGCGGAATCTTGGTGACGACATAATCGATCGTCGGCTCAAAGGAGGCCGGCGTTGCGCCGCCGGTGATGTCATTGGCGATTTCGTCCAGCGTGTAGCCAACCGCGAGTTTGGCTGCGATTTTTGCAATCGGAAAGCCGGTGGCCTTCGAAGCCAGTGCTGAAGAGCGCGACACGCGCGGATTCATCTCGATGACGATCATGCGGCCGGTCGCCGGATCAACGGCGAATTGCACGTTGGAGCCGCCGGTTTCGACGCCGATCTCGCGCAGCACGGCGATCGAGGCGTCGCGCATGATCTGATATTCTTTGTCGGTGAGCGTCAGCGCCGGCGCGACGGTGATGCTGTCGCCGGTGTGCACGCCCATCGGATCGAGGTTTTCGATCGAGCAGATGATGATGCAATTGTCCGCCTTGTCGCGGACAACCTCCATCTCATATTCCTTCCAGCCGAGAACGCTTTCCTCGATCAGCACTTCATTTGTCGGCGACGCGTCGATGCCGCGTTCAACGATCTCGATGAATTCCGCCTTGTTGTAGGCGATGCCGCCGCCGGTGCCGCCCAGCGTGAAGGACGGACGAATAATCGCCGGCAGGCCGATGTCGTCGAGCGCCGCCAGCGCGCCGGACAGCGTCTTGATATGATGCGAACGCGGCGTCGAAAGGCCGATCTTGGTCATCGCCTCGCGGAACAATTCGCGATCTTCGGCCTTGTCGATGGCGTGGGCGGTGGCGCCGATCATCTCGATGTCGAATTTCTTCAGCACGCCCATTTTTTCGAGCGACAGCGCGCAATTCAGCGCCGTCTGGCCGCCCATGGTCGGCAACAAGGCGAAGCCGCCGGGAACGGCGTAGCGCTCCTGCTCGATGATTTTCGCGACGAATTCCGGGGTGATCGGTTCGACATAGGTGCGATCGGCGAGATCGGGATCGGTCATGATCGTCGCCGGATTAGAATTGACGAGGACGATCCGGTAGCCCTCGGCTTTCAGCGCCTTGCAGGCCTGGGTGCCGGAATAGTCGAATTCGCAGGCCTGACCGATGACGATCGGCCCCGCGCCGATGATCAGGATGGTCGATATGTCTGTCCGTTTCGGCATCGGCGTCCTTCCAGGTCCGACACCAATGTCGGACTGTATTGTTTCTTAAAGGCTTTTTGCCCATGAGGGCAGGGGCGCGGGCATAAAAAAAGGCCGCGTCTCCGGCCTTTTGGACCAGAACGCGTCCCGAGAAGCCCGTCATGCGGGCGGCGAGCGGGCGCGCCCGGCTCGAAAGTCGTCGATTGTCTAGACGAGATTCCGGGACCTGTGAAGGGCTGACGACATGTTATACCCGCAAGCTTGCTGCGGGAGGCCGATTGAATGAAAACGCGCGCCAGAATCGGAAATGCTATCGGGCGGAATATCGGATTTGGCGTCTGGCTTCGCGCCGTCGCCCTGATGGCCTTTGCGATGCCGGCTCACGCCGGCGCATTGACCGATGTGATCGCCCAATGCGCCGCCTGCCATGGTCCGGACGGGATCGCCCGCAGCGCCGACGCGCCCAATCTCGCCGGCCAGCATGAATTATATCTCTACAATCAACTCAGAGCTTTCGCCGACGGCAAGCGTCCGCACAAGGAGATGCGCTTCATGAGCCGTCAGCTCTCAGACGCCGAAATGCGCGAGATCGCGCATTATTACGAGCAGTTGCCGCGCTGACATGTCGGTCTTTCGTCAGCTTGCGTCCTATGCGTCCGTCGGCGTCGTTGCGACGCTGGCGCATTACGCTGTGCTGTTGACGTTGGTGGAAGGCGCCGGCTGGCGGCCGGTTCCGGCGACGCTTCATGGCTATGTGGTCGGCGGCGTCGTGTCCTATCTGCTCAACCGTCGCCATACTTTCGTTAGCGATCGTTCCCATGCCGATGCGGGATGGCGCTTCGCGCTGGTGGCCTTCGCAGGTTTCTGCGTGACCTTCGCGATCATGCGCCTCTTCGTCGATATCTGGGGCGCGCCCTATCTGCCGGCGCAGGTCGTGACAACTGTGCTGGTGATGTTCATGACCTTCGCCATCAACAAAGCCTGGACGTTTGGCTAGGCGCTGGTTTTGTCGCGCTTGCTTTCGCCGAACCGGTTTCCGCTTCGGCGGAACGCGCTCTAGGGCCATTTCACCGCTGGCGGCATCGACGACAGGATTGAATCGACATTACCGCCGGTTTTCAGGCCAAAAATCGTGCCGCGGTCATAGAGCAGATTATATTCGACGTAGCGACCGCGGCGCACCAGTTGCTCTTCGCGCTGCGCCTCCGTCCAGGGTTTGTCGAGATTGTCGCGCACGATCTCGGGATAAATGGCGAGAAAGCTTTCGCCGACATCGCGGGTGAAGGCGAAATCCTTGTCCCAGCCGCTGTTATCGGGATCGCCGGCGCTGTTGAAGTAATCGTAGAAAATGCCGCCAATGCCGCGCGGCTCATTGCGATGCGGCAGGAAGAAATATTCGTCGCACCATTTTTTGTAGCGCGCGTAATCGGCGACCGGATGCCGTTCGCAGGCGCCGCGCATCGCCGCATGGAAAGCCTGCGTGTCGGGATCGTCCTGCGTGCGGCGCGCATCGAGCACGGGCGTCAGATCGGCGCCGCCGCCAAACCACGCCTTGGTGGTGACGACAAAGCGCGTGTTCATATGCACGGCCGGCACATTCGGATTCCATGGATGCGCGATCAGCGAAATGCCGGTGGCGAAAAAGCGCGGATCCTCGGCGGCGCCGGGAATCTGTTTGGCGAATTCAGGCTGGAACGTTCCAAACACCGTCGAACAATGCACGCCGGCTTTTTCGAAGACGCGGCCGTGGATCATGCCCATGCGGCCGCCGCCGCCGGGCGCGCCATCATGATTGCGGCGCTCCCAACGGCTGAGATCGAAGCGTCCCGGCTCCTTAGCCTCGGGCGCAAAGGGGCCTGTCGATGCATCCTCCAGCGCCTCGAAAGCGGCGCAGATGCGCAATTGCAGAGCTTCGAACCATTCGCGCGCGGCGGCCTGACGCGCTTCCAATGTTTGCGATGACATTAATGTTTCTCCGGATACGCTCTGGGCGTCTCCTTGATTGGTTCATTCGGCGTTTCGAGAATGTCGCCGCCGCCATAGGATGAGAGTCCGAAGACGCGCGAGATTTCTGAAATGATGACGGATTTGACGTCAGCGCCCAGCGGCGTCAGCGCCATTTGGTAACAACGACGCGGCGCGCCAAGGCTTGGATCGCGCGACGGATCGCGTTGCAATCTGTCCAGCAGGTCAGGGCGGTCGATCTGATCGACCAGCCCTTTCTCGCGCAGCACGGCGTCGGCGGCCAGAAACTTTCGCATTGTGCTGGTGGCGTTATCGAATTCGCAATGCAGATCGCTGTCGCTGAGCGCCGCCTTGCCATAATCGGGGCGATGCAAAAGTCGCTCGATCTCCATGGCGTTCAGCGAACTCATGGTCTCGTTGATCTTGATCATCTCGCTCGGGCTTTTGTGGAGGTCGGCGTTCAGTCGATAGGCCTGCTGGCCGAAAGAAAGTTTGACGCCCGAAATCTCCGCCGTCTGCACCCGATGCAGTATGCCGACCAGCGCCGCGCCGATGTTTTGTCGCTCCGTCCAGCCGATCAGCAGCAGGCCGAGAACGAAGAGCGTGATCGCAGCGTTGCGGATCGCGACGAGGATTTCCGAAATCGACCTGGGGTCCATCGTAGGTCCGCCCTTCCTGCGAGAAGATCAAAAAGCCGGCGCCTGGCGCCGCGCCTCGCTCATCACAATCGCCGCCGCCACGCCGACATTCAATGATCGCGCGCCGGGCCGCATCGGGATGGTCACGGCCAGATCGGCGGCCTGCGCCACCTCCTCCGGCACGCCGGAGGTTTCGCGGCCAACCAGCAGAATGTCGCCGGGGCGGTAGTCGCAGGCGGCATAGGACGCGCTCACCTTGGTGGTCAACAGGATCAGCCGGCGGGGCGTGCTGGTGGCGGCCTCCACCGCGCGCCAGGCCATGAAGGCCTCGAAGGAGACGTGCCGCTGGATATTCAGTTGATCGAGATAGTCCATGCCGGCGCGGCGGAAATCCCGATCCGTGACCGGGAAGCCGGCCGGGCCGATAATCGCCGCATCAAAACCAAGGCAGGCGCAACTGCGCAGCATCGCGCCGGCGTTCTGGGGAATGTCCGGCTGATAGAGGGCGAGGGTCAGCGGCGTCTGGCGCATTGGCGGTTCCGTGAGCGGCAATTTGCGGCAAATCGCCGCGAAAATCCGATGTGTAAAGCATATGGCGACATTCGGCGCCGATTCCATGCGCTCCTGTGTGGACAAGCGCGCTTTTCCGCGTCAATAAGATTTATAAAAACAGGGGGCTGTAGATTGGGCCGGTCTTTCGCCGACCGCAAGGCCGGGCGCAGGGCGACGTCACAATCGAAAGCCTAACCGAAACCGCCGTTTGCGGCGGTCGCAGCGGAGAGGAACTGGCGTGAACACCAAGGCTGACAGCTCGGAAACCCGGCCGGAACCGTCGCGTCGCGATATTCTGTATATCGGCACGGGCGCGACAGCGGCGGTGGCGGGCGGCGGCATGGTCTGGCCGCTGATCGCCCAGATGAACCCGGACGCCTCCACCCGCGCGCTGGCCTCCACGGAAGTCGATCTCGCCGCCGTGCCGGAAGGGCAGATCATCACTGTCAAATGGCGCGGCAAGCCGGTTTTCATTCGTCACCGCACGTCCGATGAAATCAAGGCGGAAGAGGGCGTCGAACTGTCGTCGCTGCCCGATCCGCAGCCCGACAACGCCCGCGTGAAAAAACCGGAATGGCTGGTGGTGGTGGGCGTCTGCACCCACCTCGGCTGCATTCCAACCGGCAAGGAAGGCGAGTTCAACGGCTGGTTTTGCCCCTGCCACGGTTCGACCTACGATGTGTCGGGCCGTATTCGCAGCGGACCGGCGCCGAGCAATCTCGAAGTGCCGGACTATGCTTTTCTGTCGGACACGAAGATCAAGATCGGCTAGGAGCCGGCGTCCGTCGGGCGCATAACAATTCTACCGCCGGTGATCGGCCAGGGATACGCCAGGGACATGCTATGAGCGGACATTCGCAATACACGCCGAAAAGCGGCTTCGCCAAATGGCTGGAGCGCCGGCTGCCCATCATCAGCTTCGTCTATGATTCATTCGTCGCCTATCCGACGCCGAAAAATCTCAATTACATGTGGACCTTCGGCGCGATCCTGTCGTTCATGCTGGTCGCGCAAATCATCACCGGCATTGTGCTGGCGATGCATTACACGCCGGAGACGACGCTCGCCTTCGACTCGGTCGAGAAGATCATGCGCGACGTGAACTGGGGCTGGGCGCTGCGCTATGCGCACGCTAACGGCGCGTCCATGTTCTTCCTCGCCGTTTATATCCACATTGCGCGCGGTCTGTATTACGGCTCCTACAAGGAGCCGCGCGAGGTGTTGTGGATTTTGGGCGTGGTGATCTTCATGGTCATGATGGCGACCGGCTTCCTGGGCTATGTGCTGCCGTGGGGGCAGATGTCCTTCTGGGCGGCGACGGTCATCACCAATCTGTTCTCGGCGCTGCCGGTCGTTGGTCCCTCAATCACCACCTGGCTGCTGGGCGATTACGCCGTCGGCAACGCCACGCTGAACCGTTTCTTCGCGCTGCATTATCTGCTGCCCTTCATCATCGTCGCGATTGTCGCGCTGCATGTGTGGGCGTTGCATGTGACGGGACAGGGCAATCCGGATGGCGTCGAGGTGAAGGACGTCAAGAAAGAGACCGTGCCGTTCACGCCCTATGCGACGCTGAAAGACGGCTACGCCATCGGCGCTTTTCTGGTGCTTTACGCCTGGATGACCTTCTTCGTGCCGAACTATCTTGGTCATCCGGATAATTACATCGAAGCCAATCCGCTGGTGACGCCGCCGCATATCGTGCCGGAATGGTATTTCCTGCCCTTCTACGCGATCCTGCGCGCCATTCCGAGCAAGCTGATCGGCGTGATCGCCCTGTTCCTGTCGATCCTGATCCTCGCGGCGCTTCCCTGGCTGGACACTTCAAAGGTGAAGTCAGGCTCTTACCGCCCGCAGTTCCGCAAGGCCTATTGGGCGTTTATCGCGACCTGTGTCGGCCTTGGCTATCTTGGCTCGCAGCCGGCGGAAGGCGCCTTCCTCTGGATAGCCCGTATTTTGACCTTCTATTATTTCTTCCACTTCGTTTGCATCCTCCCCTGGTTGAGCCGGCATGAGAAAACAGAGCCCGTGCCGGAGTCCATTGAGGCCGCCGTCAATGGCCGCGGGGTGTCCCATGCTTGATCTACGCCCCGGAAAAGAACAGACACCCATGAAAGCTTCTTTCCGTCTCATGACTCTGGCCGTTGCAGCGCTCGCCATGGTGGCGGTCACGACGCCTGCCGCGCGCGCCGGCGCCAGCCATGAGGAAGAAAAGCCCGAGCGTCATGAATGGAGCTTCGCCGGCGTCTTTGGCCGTTTCGACAAGGGGCAGTTGCGGCGCGGCTTCAAGGTCTACAAAGAAGTCTGCTCGACCTGCCATTCGATCAAAATGCTGGCGTTCCGCAATCTTGGCCAGCCCGGTGGACCGGAGCTTTCGGAGAAGGAAGTCGCCGATCTTGCAGCTTCCTATAAGGTCAAAGACGGCCCGAACGACACCGGCGAATATTTTGAGCGCACCGCGCGGCCCAGCGATCGCTTTCCGCCGCCCTTCGCCAATGAGCAGGCGGCGCGTGCGGCGATGTCGGGCGCCTATCCGCCGGACATGTCGGTGCTGGTGAAAGCCCGCGGCTATCATCGCGGCTTCCCGGGCTTTTTGTTCGATGGCCTGCCGGGCTTCTCCTATCAGGAGCATGGCGCCGACTACATTGTCTCGTTGCTGAAAGGCTACAAAGACGCGCCGGAAGACTTCAAAGTGCCGGATGGCCAGTATTACAACGTCTATATGATCGGCCGGCGCATCGGCATGCCGCCGCCGCTCTCCGATGGCGCCGTCACCTATGACGATGGCGCGCCGCAGACGGTCGATCAATATGCGAAAGACGTCACCGCCTTCATGGCGTGGGTGGCCGAGCCCAGTCTCGTCAGCCGCAAGAAAATCGGCCTCGGCGTGATCTCGTTCCTGATCGTCTTCGCCGGACTGCTGTATTTCACCAAGCGCAAGATCTGGTCGAACGTCGCCCATTAAGCGGCGTCGATGTAACGACACATAAAAACGGCCGGAGAATTCTCCGGCCGTTTTTGTTTGCGCCTGTGCGGTTGTTTTAGAACGAGCCGCCGGTGTCGAAGCCGTCGCCGGATCCACCGCCATCGAATCCGCCGCCACCGCCATAGCCGCCGCTGTCGCCGAAAATGTCGGGACCATCGCCGGGAAAGCCGCCAGGCGGGAACATCGGGCCGGGATGATAGCCGCCGCCCCAATCGATTGAGGGCGGCTGACGATAACCCTGCTGTAAAACCTGTTCGAGCACGGCGCCTTGAATCATGCCGCTCAATATGCCGCCCAGCACATCATTGATCGCCGCTTCATTGCGGAATGTCGTGCCGGGATAATCATAGCGCCGCCGCCGGAAAGACTCGCGCGCATGTTCAAGCTGATCGCGGCGGCCATCGAGATCGCGGATTTGCGTGCGAATCTGTCCCATATCCGCTTCCGCCTTGCCAAGCTGGCGGGTGAGCTGATCAATCTGCGCGACAATTTCCTTGTCTTCGTTCGAACGCGTGCGCTCCGCTTCGCGATAGAGCGTGATCACATCATCTCGCGAGTCATTGTCGACCATGAGTTGTATGGCGCGCGCCAGCAATCCCTCACTGTTTTTGCCGCTGATCGCATCATATTTCGCATCCGCCGCCGCAAATTCCTGCTGGCGTTGCGCCGCCGTCGCTTCGCTGGCGTCGCGCGCGGCCTGCGCTTGTTGCGCGCGCGCCTGTAGTGGTCCGGCGCCGGCGGCAAGCAGGCGTTCCTGACGGAAGTTGGCGATTTCCTGACGCAAAGCTTCAAGGCCGGTTTTCAGCCTGTCGACATGCGCGCGCAATCGCTCGGGAATCTGGATGAGCATGGCGTAATTGGCGCACGCGTCCGAATAATGGATCATATGCGCGATCAGGCCATCGAAATAACGAACGATGCCGCCGCTGCGATAGGCGGAGGCGCCGAATTGCCGTTTCCACAAATAGGTGAATAGCGGATCGTTTTCGTACGGCGTGCGCTTCGCTTCGCGATCCTCCTCCGCCTGCCGTGTTTTGCGTTCGGCCTCTTGCCAGGTTTTTTCGGCGTTCTCCGCCGCGCGCGTGAGCGCAACCCATTTCGCCTCCTGGGCGATGGCCGGCTGATGCGCGGTTTCAAACTCCTGCAAGGCGCGACCGGCGGCTTCAAACTCCGCTGCGCAGGCGGCGCGCGCGGCTTCCGCCTGCTTTAACGCCTTCGCTGCGTTTTCGCGCTCGGCGGCGGTTTGTGCGTTTTCACGTTCGGCCTCGTCGAGAAGACGCCGCACCTCGCGCTCCGCCGCATCGAGTTCGCGCGCCAGCTCGCCGGATTTAAGCATCCGGAATTTTACTTCCGCCAGACGCTGCAATTGCGTGAGCCGCTCCTGTCGCAGACGCGCGGCTTCGGCCGACGTCGCGCGAAGCTGTTCGTCGAGCCGCATTTCGTCTTCGCGAATTTGCGCATAGGCCCGGTCGATGGATTGAAGGGCTTCAAAACCCGAGATCATGACGGTCTCACCATTTGGTTATCGTGCCGCCGAGGACGGGCATTTTGTAGTCAATGTCGAGATCGCCGCGATGTTTCTCGCCCACCACATTTTCCGTGATGATGCCATCGGCGCGTTTATCCGCCAGCACACGCTGGTAAACGT
>JALRFG010000024.1:5046-7539 GCA_023253795.1 Methylocystis sp. | reverse complement strand
TTTCGTCACTGTGGAGGTGACGCCGGTTTCTTCGCTGCGGATCGCGCGCGGCAGCACACGTCCATCCGGCGCGACGGCTTCGACAATGAGATAATCATTGCGTCCCTGCGGATTGATTTCCGGCTTGCGCCAGACGCCGCTCGCCTCGCCGGGACGATTGACGATCCTCAGTGTGAATTCGGTGCGCAGCTCCTTGAGGAACGACTCCATGTCGTTGACGGCCTTGCGCGCCGCCTCGGGATCATTATGCGCTAACGCCGTCTTGCCGTCGGCGAGCAATTGCGCGGCGTAGGTCTTCGCCTGTTCGACCTTCGCTTCGGCGATGATGTCGTCATAGGCGCTCTGGAGCGCTTTTGGCAGGGTTTCGGCGATTTCCTCATGCGCCTGCATCTGCGCGATCTGCTGCGGCCGGTCGACAAAATAATAATTCGCCGCCCAGGCGCCGGAGATCGCCAACAGGCCGAGCAGCAGGAACTTGCCGAGACGCGAGCGATCAATCCACATCAGGGCGAGCGTGCGGCCCATCCCCGGCTGTGACGCTTCATAGGTGAAGCGCTTTTCGCGCAGCGCCTTGACGCCTTCGACGAGCACCTCGTCGGAGACCTCAATGCCCTGACACTTGTAGAGATCGCGGAGGCGCTCGATCAGCGCCTCGTCGCTGTAGCCGGCGGCGAGCTCTCGTTCGACCAGCCGCTGATCGTGACGCAGCGTGTCGACGACATCCATCGCCAGCATCAGATCGTCGAGCTTCGCTTCTTCGGCGACGACAGGCGTCGTCGCCGGTGCGGCGGGCGCTGTCACATCAGACATTGGCGAGCGTCTTGCCTTCGAGGATCAGCGTCTCAATGCGTTTGCGGCCGTCTTCAACCGCCGTCCGGATTTCCTCCGAATTCTGGGTGGAGAGCTTGCGCATCTCATCGACGATGGTGAGGGTTTTCTCCTGAAAATTCGTCACCGAGTCGACCAGCTTGACCACGGCGTCGGAGCGGATCGTCGGTCCGTAACCGGCGCGCGTCGCCGCTTCCTGAACCTTGTCGCCGAGTTCCGAGAGCACCTCGATGCTGCGCGACACGCCTTCCTTCATCGTGTTGAGCGTCTGCGTCGATTCATGCAGGCCAACGAGGCCGGTGAAAGAGGCTTTCAGCGCGGTGAGCACTGAATCATTAGTGGAGAAGAAGCTCACCGCCTGCGCATAGACGCGCTCCTTGGCGTTGGTCGTCTGCTGCAGACGCGCCATGATCACTTCCGACGTGTTGTAGCTAATCGTCAGATTGTCAGCGAGATCCTTGGCGATCTGATAGCGCTTGTCCATGTCCTGCAGGTCGCGCAGTCTTTCGTCGCGCGTCAGTTCGAGACGTGCGCGTTCCGCGAGATCGTCGCCCTTATAATTGGCGAGGGTCTCAGCCGCTTCGGCGAGCGTCTTTTTCGACGCGTCCAGTTTGCCTTCAGCGGTTTTTAGGACTTCAAGCGCCAGCACCTGCGATTGCTTCAAGGCGCCGCGGAAATCGTGATAGGCGTCGAGAATGCGCGCCTCACGCACGATCTGATCCTTCGTCGATTTGGTCACGTCGAGATAGGTTTTGCGGATGTCGTCGAAACGCTGGGCGATATCGCCGCGCGCCATTTTCATCCAGATATTGGCGACGCGTTCGAAAATATCGACTTTGCCGTCTTCAAGCTGATCGACCATCAATTTGGCGTCGTCGCGGATCGAATTGAAGGATTTGGCGATCGACTCATAGCGCTGGCCGATATCCATCGCCTGCGTCTGATCGCGGACGATTTCGTTGAATGTTTCCGTCTGGCCCAGCGTGCGCGCGATGACGGCGATGCGATCCTTGTCGATATCGGTGATTTTTTCGAGCAGGGTGTTGATCGGCGAAAAATCCGGCTTCACCGGCGTAATGCCCAGGTCGCGCAGCGTGTCGGTGGCCTTGTCGAGATACTGAATCGGCGTTTTGGCCAGCGTCGTCGTCATGTCAACTCCGTTTAAATGTTGGTGTTCATTAAAAAGCGCCGGCGACCCCGGCTCAGCAAGAAGACGTCATATTCGCGAGGATCTGTCGGCGACGACCCTTCGATATCGCGCAGGATTGCAGAATTCCGCCGACGCTTGCAAGGCGCGCCGCCCCGCTCAAATGCGCCGGCCTTTGCTCTGTCCAATTCGCGCAAGAAATGGCCGCGCCCAGCCGGAGGGGTGGGCGGAGAGGCATGAAATCCATGAGAAATCCGCTCATTAAGATGACCCTTGAAGACCATGTTTGCGTCATGGGCGGCATTCTTCCGGTTTGCCGGCGCACAGGCGCTGTCCGGATCGCTCCGGAGCATTCTTGAGATACGGTCGCGCGGGGTCGAAACAAGGGGGACGGCGTTTTTTCGGCTTTCTTGATCGTCCGGTCGAAATCAGGCACAACGCCTTGACTCGTCAGGTCGAGGAGCGTCTGTCCCGGCGCGATAACTCTGTTCCCGGAAGGGTGAAAATGTCGGAGATTT
>JALRFG010000024.1:0-5036 GCA_023253795.1 Methylocystis sp. | reverse complement strand
CTTCCGTCGTCCGGTTGCTGACTCGCCAGGCCACAGCGTTGACGGCGCGCACCGGGCGTCAGATCGTCGTGACCGGCGTTTCCGCCCGTGATCCGAACCGCAACCGGGACATCGATCTCGCCGGCGCAACTTTCTTCGCCGATCCAGTGAAGCTCGCCGCCAGCGAGAACATCGACCTTTTTGTCGAATTGATCGGCGGCTCCGAGGGGCCAGCGCGCGCCAGCGTCGAGACGGCTCTGGCGCATGGCAAATCCGTCGTCACCGCCAATAAGGCGCTGCTCGCGGCGCATGGCCTGCATCTCGCCGCTTTGGCGGAAGAAAAACATGCGGCGCTGGCTTTTGAAGCCTCGGTCGCCGGCGGCATTCCGATCGTCAAGACGCTGCGCGAGGGGCTCGCCGGCAATTCGATCGAGCGCGTTTACGGCATTCTCAACGGCACCTGCAATTATATCCTGTCGCGCATGGAGCGTGAGCAGCTTTCCTTCGAGGAATGTCTGAGCGAAGCGCAGAAGCTCGGTTATGCGGAAGCCGATCCGACTTTTGACATCGGCGGCTTCGACACTGCGCATAAGCTTGCGATCCTGACGTCGCTCGCCTTCGGCACGCGGGTCGATGCGCAGGCGATCGATATTGAGGGCATCGAGCGCGTCACGCTCGCCGATATCGCCGCCGCCGATGAACTGGGTTTCCGCATCAAACTGCTGGGCGTCGCGCAGCGCACGCCCGATGGCATTGAACAGCGCGTCCATCCGACGATGGTCAGCAAGAATTCGTCGATTGCGCAGGTGATGGGCGTGCTCAACGCCGTCACCATCGACGCCGATGCGGTGCACGAACTCACGCTGGTCGGCCCCGGCGCCGGCGGCAACGCCACCGCTTCCGCAGTCGTCGCCGATATCGCCGATATCGCCAAGGGCGTGCGTTCGGCGCCGTTTGGTCTGCCGCTGGCGCAGCTCACCGAACTCAAGCGTACGGCGATGCGGCGGCACGAAGGCGGCTATTACATCCGCATGTCGGTGCGCGATGTGGCGGGCGCCTTTGCGCGCATCGCCTCGCGCATGGCCGAGCGCAAGATTTCGCTCGAAAGCATCATGCAGCGCGGCCAGCGCGGTCAGCCGGGCGATTGCGTGGACGTTATTCTGATCACGCATGCGACCAGCGAACATCTGGTGCGCGAGGCGCTTGATCTGATCTTTGAGGACGGCACGATCGTCTCGCGCGCGCAAGTCATCCGCATCGAGCGCGAATAGTCTTCCGCATCGAGCGGATGTCGCCGCAGAAGGGCCGCTCATGTCGCCGCAGCCGCAAGCCGGCCGGCGACAGATTAACTCAAACGCCGCTTTGACGGCCGTTCTGGATCGCTCATGACCCCCGCCGCCCATGTTTCCGCCGCCATCGAGATTCTCGGCGCGCTTGCCGAGCGTCGTCGGCCCGCCGCCGATGCCTTGAAGGATTGGGGCCAGCGGCATCGTTTCGCCGGCTCGAAAGATCGCGCCGCCATCGCCAGCCTGCTGTTCGACGCGCTGCGCAAGTCGGCGTCGGCGGCTTTCGTCATGGGCGCCGATGCGCCGCGCGCGATCATGCTGGGCGCCTTGCGCGAAGCGCGCGGGCTGGATGCGTCCGCCATTGCAGCTTTGTGTTCCGGCGAAGGACATGCGCCGGCGCCGCTTTCGGATGAAGAACGCGCGCGGCTGGAGACGGCGACGCTCGACGCGGCGCCCGATCATGTGCGCGGCGATTATCCTGAATGGCTGGCGGACAAATTCGCTTTGGCCTTTGGCGACCGGGCGGCGGAAGAGGGCGCCGCGCTGGCGACGCGCGCGCCGGTCGACCTGCGCGTCAATATTTTGAAAGGCGACCGCGCGCAGGCGCTCGCAAAACTGGCGCATCTTGCGCCGGAGCCGACGCCATTGTCGCCGCTGGGCTTGCGCATCGACGCCGGCCATAAGCGCGGCCCGGCGCTCGCCGCCGAAACCGCTTATGTAAAAGGCTATGTCGAGCCGCAGGACGAGGGTTCGCAACTGGCGAGCCTGCTTTGCGCCGCAGCGCCGGGCGAGCAGGCGCTCGATCTCTGCGCCGGCGGCGGCGGTAAAGCGCTGGCGCTCGCCGGCCAGATGCATAATCGCGGACAGCTTTACGCCTATGACTCGGACGGCCGTCGTCTGATGCCGCTTCACGAGCGGCTGGAGCGCGCCGGCGCGCGCAACATTCAAATTCGTGCGCCGCGCGGTCAGGCGGATGTGCTCGCCGATCTCGAAGGCCGTTGCGATCTTGTGCTGATCGACGCGCCCTGCACCGGAACCGGCGTCTGGCGCCGCCATCCCGACGCCAAATGGCGTCTTGCCCCGGGCGCGTTGACGTTGCGCCTACAGGAGCAGGCGGCGTTGCTGACGCAGGCGGCGCGCTTTGTGAAAGCTGGCGGCCGTCTTGTCTATGTCACTTGTTCGGTCCTGCTCGACGAAAACGAAAACCAGATTACGGCGTTTCTCGCCGCGCATGAGGCCTTTGCGCCGCTTCCGGCGGCTGAGACGGCGCAGGCCGCTGGTCTGCCGGATCTGGCGCGGTTCGCCTCGTCGCATGGCGCTGGCCTGCGGTTTTCTCCGGCGACGAGCGGTACGGACGGGTTTTATGTCTGCGTCCTGACGCGGCGGTGAGCGTCGCCGCCTTCTGTTTACAATAAGTATCCTTCCTGCCTCACCCCGACTAGCCTCATGCCCGTATCGAGTTCGGGCGTGCGGGCGGCGTCATGCGTGTATGGGCATGTCTTGTATTTATTGTCGCCTTTGCGTGTTCCGGCGCGTCGATCGCGCGCGCCGGCGCATGGGTGTGGCCTGAAAATCATGGTCAGGCTCTTCTCACAACGACCTTCGCCGACGCGCAAAAAGCCTATGACAAAAATGGACGACTTGTCGCCACGCCGCCCTACCACAGATTTGAAACTCAACTTTATATCGAGCATGGCGTCGCCGACGGACTAAACTTTGTTGGCGAAGGCGCCGCTATGGATTTCAGCGGCTCATCCGAAACAACGCTGGATCTGGCGCGGTCAATTGCAGAAGCGAAAGCCGGATTGCCGATCAGCAATACGCATATCGCCGGTCTGCATTACCAGGGCCTTGGTCTGGGCGCCGCCGGCGCACGGCTGCGGCTGGCGCGTTTTGGAGATTATATTCTATCGACGCAGGCGACGGTGCGGGCGGCATCTTCGCAGGCGCGGCGTTTCCTCGACATGCGTCAGCCTGTGGCGGCGGATGCGCGCCTGCTGCTGGGCCGTTTCTTTTCACTGACCGGCATGAATGGTTTTCTCGACTCGCAGATCGGTTTTCGTTCCGGCGGTCAGAACGGCCCGGAAGCGCGTCTGGATCTGACGGCGGGATTACGTCCGCTTCCCGAGCTGTTGATCATGGCGCAGAGCTTTTCTGCGCTGGCGCCACGCGGCGGAATCGCGCCGCTGATAGCGGCGCAGAAATTTCAGCTCAGCGCTGTGTATGACGTGACGCCGGCGATGTCGCTGCAAATTGGCGGCGTCATCGCCATCCTTGGCGTTAATTCACCCGCCGAACGTGGCGTCTTTACCGGGCTATGGTGGCGTTATTGAGCGTCAGCGAGATTTGAAACCGGCTCAATTTTCACTTTGGCGACGCCGGCGGAACGGAAACCCAGCATATCGGCGGCATGACCAGAGACGTCGATCAGGCGTCCGCCGGTGAAGGGGCCACGATCATTGATGGTGACAATGACGGAACGATTATTGTGCAAATTGGTGACGCGCACTTTCGAGCCGAAGGGCAGGGTGCGATGCGCCGCCGTCAACGCGCCGACATGCATGCCGCTCGCCGTGCGGCCCTTAAGCTCATAATAGGAGGCTTTTCCAACCGAGCCGGCGTTAGCCCCGGCCGTGGTCAGCAGCAGCGCGCACGCGCCAATGATTGTCGTTTTCAAATGATTTCTCCAGAGATGTCATGAAAATTGCGCAAAGGGGCCAGCAATGGCGCGACGGCGCAGACATTAGAAATAGTCGTCAGGTGAGACGAAAAAAAGGCGGAGCCGCGACGTCGCTTACGCCGCAGATTCCTGCATTAAAACAAATGGATGAAACAGCTTATGCGGCGAGGCGACGATAGGCGAAGAGAACCTTGCCCAAAATACGGAATTTGCCGCTGTCTTCACGCATGTTCCAGATCATGGACGCATTTTGATGCGCAGGGTCGTCGCTTTCAGATCGGAATTCACAAAAATCACCGATCTGGCGCATGCGGCGCGTCATAATGCGATGGCTGGCTTCGTCGCGATATTCGATCACGACAAGGTCGCCGTCTTGCGGCTCGGCGCCCGCAGCGTCGGGCGTCACGCAATGCAGCATATCGCCATCGTGCGCAATTTTGTTGATGAACGGGCCATCAACACGGATGTCGAACTGGGATTGCGCGGGGTAATCGGCGACGCGCGGAAAGGCTCCAGCGGACGTGGATGTTGAGATCATATCATCGCTTTCCGCACCGATTCTGGCCAACAGAGAGCGCACATCCGAAGTTTTGGTGGCGGCGTGGGCGTCGCGTCCTTCATAATTGTGCATGTGCATTTAACTCCGGATCAGATTCGATTGCCTGTGTTTCGGTCAGAACTCTGGTTCCCGATCTGGTCGCTCTCACGTGAGGAGCGGGGACGAACCAGGTAAAACGCGGGTGCGAACGCAAGGCCAACTGTAGTTTTTGGGAGCCCGCCATTTGTACGTGCCGGCCCGCGTATTTTGTTTCTTTTTGTTTCTTTTCGAAGGCTCACCAGCTTGATGCTGGAACATACAGAATGTCTAAATAACAACTTAAGCGTGAGCAATAGAATTCAGGAAGATCTGGAGATCTGCCAACATATTTCGATTAATCCTATTTTTTACAGTGCTTTGTAGTCGTATTTGAATTACATGGTATATTAAAAATTACATTATAAATGTGCATTCTAGGGCGTGTCATCAATTAAGCCAGATAATTGACGCTACAAGTTGGATTGCAGCAAGAAAATTACATGCTGTTTTATCA
>JALRFG010000249.1 GCA_023253795.1 Methylocystis sp. | reverse complement strand
ATCACCCGCGCAGAAGTCGAGCATCTCGCCCGCCTGGCGCGTTTGGAACTGACCGAGGAAGAAGCCGATCACTACGCCGATCAGTTGTCGGCGATCGTCGATGCCGTAGCGCGGGTGTCGGAGGTGGCTGCCGAGGACATCCCGCCCACGTCCCATCCGATACCGGTGAGCAACGTCTTCCGGGAGGACATCGCCCGCCGGGGTGTGGACCGTGGCGAGATCGCCGCGAGCGCACCCGCGTGGGAAGACGATCGATTCCGGGTGCCGCGCATCCTTGGTGAGGACTGACATGGCCGCGGTGATGGACAGTGATCTCGTGCGCCAGGATGCTTCGACCCTGGCCGCTGCCATGCGCGCGGGGGAAGTCACCTCGGTCGAAGTGACCCAAGCGTGCTTGGACCGCATCGACGCTGTGGATGATCGAGTACACGCTTTCTTGTATGTCGATCGTCAATCGGCCCTCGAGACCGCCGCCTCGATCGATGCCCGGCGCGCGGCCGGGGAGAAACTCGGTCCGCTCGCCGGTGTGCCGCTCGCGCTCAAGGACGTCTTCACCATGCGTGGGGTCCCCACGACCTGCGGCTCGCGCATCCTGGAGGGCTGGCGCCCGCCGTACGACTCGACGGTGGTCGAGCGTTTGCGCGCCGCGGATGTGGTGATCCTCGGCAAGACCAACATGGATGAATTCGCGATGGGTTCGTCCACCGAACACAGCGGATACGGCCCGACCCGCAATCCGTGGGATCTCGAGCGGATCCCCGGAGGCTCGGGCGGGGGATCCTCCGCTGCGCTGGCGGCCTTCGAGGCTCCCTTGGCCATGGGTACCGATACCGGTGGATCCATCCGTCAGCCCGCCGCAGTGACGGGAACTATCGGCGTCAAGCCCACCTACGGGGGAGTGTCGCGGTATGGACTCATCGCGCTGGCGTCTTCGTTGGATCAAGCCGGCCCATGCGCGCGCAGCGTGATGGACGCAGCGATGCTGCACGCGGCGATCGCCGGTCATGACCCGCGAGACTCGACCTCGATCGATGCTCCGGTGCCCGATGTCGTGAGTGCTGCCAGCAATGCCGACATCCGTGGCATGCGCATCGGCTTGGTTCGCGAACTCGGCGGCGAGGGCTATCACGCTGGCGTGCGGCAAAGATTCGACGAAGCTGTTGCGATTCTCGGCGATCTCGGTGCCGAGGTGATCGAGGTTTCGTGTCCGCACTTCGATTACGCGCTCGGTGCCTACTACCTCATTTTGCCGTCGGAGGCATCGAGCAACCTGGCCCGCTTCGATGGCATGCGCTACGGGCTGCGAGCAGGTGACGACGGCGATGCCTCGGTCGAGGAAGTGATGGCCCAAACGCGCGAAGCCGGATTCGGTGGTGAGGTGAAGCGGCGCATCATGCTCGGCACGTACGCGCTGTCCAGTGGCTACTACGACGCCTACTACGGACAAGCGCAGAAGGTCCGTACGCTGATTGCCCGCGATTTCACCGCCGCCTTCGAGCAGGTAGACGTGCTGATCTCTCCGACAACTCCCACCACTGCTTTCCGGCTCGGGGAGAAGCTCGACGATCCGCTTGCGATGTACCTCAATGACATCGCAAC
>JALRFG010000248.1 GCA_023253795.1 Methylocystis sp. | reverse complement strand
AAAGAGGCGAGGACGACGCCTCCCGCCGCGCCGGAACAGGCCGACGCCGCAGCGACCGCCAAACCCAAGCCGGCAGCCAAGCCCAAGGTCGTGAAAGCGAAGCCCAAACCGGCGCCGACGCAAAACGCCAGCCGCCCGGCGGCGACGACGCCTGCGCCTGAACCTGCCCCGGTCGCCGAAGCCGCTCCGCCGCCTCCCCCGCCGCCGCAAAGCGACGGCGCGCTGGGCTTCGTGAAGCGGACCGTCAATTCCGTCGGCTCGACGATCTCCAATATCGGTCGCGGCGCGGCCGGCAATTAATCGCTCGCAAGCGAGGCAAGAAGGAAGACGATGGGCAAGCCAACCCAGGCAGACGCCGAAGCCGCCGTGCGCGTCCTGATCGAATGGGCCGGCGACGATCCAGACCGCGAGGGTCTGCTCGATACGCCGGCGCGAGTCGCGCGCTCCTACCGCGAACTCTTCGCCGGCTATGCGACGGACCCGCGCGACTATCTCAAACGCACCTTTGAAGAAGTCGGCGGCTACGACGAACTGGTGGTTTTAAAAAACATCCCGGTCATCAGTTTCTGCGAGCATCACATGCTGCCGGTGACCGGGCGCGCGCATGTCGGCTATTTGCCGAACAACCGCGTCGTCGGCATTTCGAAACTCGCGCGCGTCGTTCATGGCTTCGCGCGACGCTTGCAGATTCAGGAAAAGCTGACGGCGGACATCGCCTCGGCGATTCAGGATATTCTCGAACCGCTCGGCGTCGGCGTGGTGATCGAGGCGCAGCATAATTGCATGTCGCTGCGCGGCGTGAACACGCAAGGCACCAAGTTGACGACCAGCAAGCTGTTGGGCGTTATCCGCGACGATCAGCGCACGCGCGCCGAATTCCTCGGCATGACGCGCTGCGACTAGTTTTTAGCGAAACAGCCAGGCGCCAAACATCAGCAGCAGGGCGACGCCGATCAGCAGGCGATTGTCCGAGCGGCGGCGCGACAAGGCCATGGCCTCGACAGCCTGCGGCGACAGATCGACACCGGTATTGACCATCTGCGCAACGCCTGAAATCGCAGTCTCCGCTGCGCCGAGCGTTTCGGGCAAGCGCGCGGCGAGACGCGCCAGTTCGGCGACGCCTTTGCCGGCGTCTTCGATTTTCGCTTTCGGTCCGAGATTTTCCTCGATCCATCCACGCACGACAGGGTCGCAGGTTTTCCAGATGTCGAGCTTGGGATCATAGGCGCGCGCAACGCCTTCCGCGACCACCATTGTCTTTTGCAGCAACACCAGCTCGGTGCGCGTGCGCATGTCGAACAGCGCCGTCACCTCGAACAGCAGGGTCAGCACCCGCGCCATCGAAATATCCGTGGCGCTGGCGGTGTGCAGCGGCTCGCCAATGGCGCGCAACGCCTGCGAGAACTCCTCGACGGAATGTTTCGCCGGCACATAACCGGCTTCGAAATGCACTTCAGCGACGCGGCGATAATTGCGCGTAATCAGACCATAGAGAATCTCGGCGAGGAACCGACGCTCTTTCGGCCCCAACCGTCCCATGATGCCGAAATCGATGGCGACAAGACGCCCTTCGCGATCGATGAATAGATTGCCCTGATGCATGTCGGC
>JALRFG010000247.1 GCA_023253795.1 Methylocystis sp. | reverse complement strand
CTGTCGGCCGTCGCCTGAACGCCGCCGCCCTGATCCGTCGCCGGGCCAAGGACGATTTTGGCGTATTCGGCGTCATCGACGGGAGCCGAAGCGTCATAGGACGCCTGCCCCATGTCGTTGAAGCCGGGGGCCAGCGCCGGATTGAGCAATTGCGCAAGATGCGAGGCGAGCGGCGAAACCTCGGGCTTCGACGCCTTGGCGGCGGTCGGCCGCGCCGGGTCCTTCTTCGGGCGGGGTTTTGAAGCGGGCGGGGCGGCGGGGGATTTCGACATTGACCTGAATATGGGGTTTTTCGCGCGGGGAGGGAAGTAAAAGCGTGGGTAGAAGCTGCTAACAGGGGTGGCGCCCGCGCGTGATTTGCTGCAGTCTCTCAGCACCGTCTGATCGCAGGCGGCGGGAGCAGCACGCATGCGTCATGTAATGAAGCCCTTCGCAAGCCTGTTCGTCGAGAGCCTTGAGGTGTCGTTCGCGGCGCATACGGTGATCGCTTTGCGCATGGCGCGTTTTGCGACGGCGCATGAGGATTCCGGAAGCGAAACGCGGCTGATGATCGCCGAGAAATTCGACGCCGCCGCCGAAGCGGCCTTTGCGACGGCCCAGAGCCTTATGACCGGCCAGCCGGGTCTTGCTCCGGCGCGGGCGATGGCGGTGTATAAAAAGCGGGTTCGCCAGAACCTGGACCGGTTGTCGCAGACTTAACAACCGTCGCGGGCTTGCGGCGGCCCAGTCCCCAAAACCCGAGACCGCCGACGCCCACCGCCATTGCGGCCAGCATGGCGGCGAAATACCAGTTTTCCGACGGGCCGACCGAGAAGAAATATTCGCCGACATATTCCTTGGCGCCGTCGTCGCTGGTCGCCCGGACCACCGCGATGTAATCGCCGACTTTCAGGAAATCGTGGTTGAAGCTCATCGTGCCGCGCTGCGCGAGATGCTTGCCTGCGGGGAAGGCGGCGACGGACGTCTGATCGAGATCGTCGCGCCAGTCTTTCTGGCCGGTATTGCGCACGATGCGCACCTCGACGGTCATGTCACGCAACTCGGGCTGGCGCGCGTCGAAAATAAGCATCGTCGGACCAATGTCGGAAATATTGGTGCAGAAGATTTCGTCGCCCTTTTCCTGAAAGGCGCTGAACATCATCTGCGTCGGCCCGACATTCATCACGCAATTGCGGGGATGCTCGGCCTTGATCTGCGCCTGCGCCGCGCCGGAAAGCGCGAAAGCGATGGCAAGGGCGTAGAGCGGCGATTTTACCGACATGTTGTTTCCCCGGATCGGTGTGAGTCGTTACTTTGCCTCAACCGATAACTGGGGCGCCGGCGCAAATTCGCCAGAACACCGGGCGAATTCGCCTTATTCGCCCGGCGGGAAGGGTCAGTCGTCCGCCTCCGCGGCGGCGCGTTCGGCCTCCAGCAGGCGCGCGCGGGCTTCCGCCGCCTCGCGCTGGCGGTTCCACATGCCGGCGTAATGACCGCCCAGCGCCAGCAGTTGCGAATGCGTGCCGCGCTCGGCGATGCGGCCGTGATCGAGGAACAGGATTTCGTCGGCGTCGACCACAGTCGACAGGCGATGCGCGATGACCAGCGTGGTGCGGCCTTTGGCGACGCGCCGCAACGCTTCCTGAATCTCGTGCTCGGTG
>JALRFG010000246.1 GCA_023253795.1 Methylocystis sp. | reverse complement strand
CGGGGTCGGTTCCCATGGTGCGGGTGCGCGCCCGGATCATGCGCTGAAAGAAATATTGCTCTTCGGCTTCTGGCGGCGCGTCGGCGGCGGGGTCCGCAACATTTTGCGCTGTCGGCGTTTTTGGCTTTTCAGGCGCCGGCGCCGGTGGTGGCGGACGGGTGTAATGGCTCTCGCGCGACGTGTCGTTTGTGACATTGGTGGGCCAGCCGGCCGGGTGTGATGCGGCGGGTTTTTGCGGCGGCGGAGATGGCGGCAGGGGGTGAGAGGCGGATTGGGGCGCGGCCTGAGTTGTGCCAGATCCGGTTTTGCCGGGCGCGATTTTGCCAGGCGCAATTTTGCCAGGTGCAGTTTTATCTGGCGCGCTTGTCGCCGGCTTCTGGCTGACAGGCGTCGCGGTGGTCTTGCTCTTGGCGGCCTTGCTCCTGGCGTCGGGGGCGGGCGCGTCGAGGGCGTACGCCGTCGTTCCGCCCGGCCCCAGAACCGTGGCGGCGACAACAGCAAAGGCGCAGGCGGCGCGCAGGCGCGCCCATGCGATGGACATGGGATCCCTCATCATGACCTGCGGACAGCGATAGCAGATTTTATGGACGATGCGAGAGCGGGGGTGGCGTCAAAAAGCTTTCATAGAGCAGCAGCGCCACGCCGGCCGTAATCGCCACATCGGCGACATTGAACACATAATTGGCGAGCGGCCCGACGGGTAAGGTTGTGTGCAGATGAAAGAAATCGGCGACGGCGCCGCGCGCCAGCCGGTCCGTCATATTGCCGAGCGCGCCGCCGATCACGAGACCCAGCGCCAGCGCGCCAAGATGGTTCGTGACGCGCCGCAACCAGACAATGAGCCCGACGACGATCGCGCCCTGCACGGCGAGCATCGCGTAACGCGCGGCGCCGTCATGGGTGGCGAAGAGCGAATAGGAGACGCCGTAATTCCACGACAGAACCAGATCGAGGAAGGGCGTCAGCGTCACCGGCTGGCGCGCGGCGATGTCGTAGACCTTCAACATCCAGTATTTATGCGCCTGATCCAGCATCAGAGCGGCAAGAGCCGCGACGGCGCCGAGGGCGTTGGGCGAGAGGCTGGACAGGCGGCGGGACAAGGGCGGCTCCGAAGCAAAGTTGTTCGCCAGATAGTCACACGCCTTGACACCAATAAAGCCCCAACCTATCTCAACGGCGCTGGTAGCACTCGTCGACAGAGAGTGCTAGCGGCGTTCGCTTATTTATTCGCCGGGCGGGCGGGCTTCCGTCGCCGGCGCAGAAAAGGAAGAGTTTACAATGGCGTTTCGTCCCCTGCACGACCGGGTCGTGGTCAAGCGTCTCGAAGGCGAAGAGAAAACCAAGGGCGGCATCATCATCCCTGACTCCGCCAAGGAAAAGCCCCAGGAAGGCAAAGTGGTTTCCGTTGGCCCCGGCGCCCGCGACGAGAGCGGCAAGCTGGTTGCGCTCGACGTGAAGGCCGGCGATCGCGTGCTGTTCGGCAAATGGTCGGGCACCGAGGTCAAGATCGACGGTGAAGATCTGCTCATCATGAAGGAAAGCGACATTCTGGGCATTGTCGACTAACTCGGCCCCGCCCTTACAGCGTTTCCATAGATTTCAGGAGTTTTAAATGGCTGCCAAAGACGTACGTTTCTCCACCGACG
>JALRFG010000245.1 GCA_023253795.1 Methylocystis sp. | reverse complement strand
GAACACTGTTGTTGTAGCTCAGACCCGCATTCGGCGCATAATTCCAGCGACTGTTATAGCCATTCGCGCCGGCGATGCCTTGAATATCCGCCTCGACGCCTGTGACGAAGCCCATGCCGCGGAACCGAACCTGCCAGTCATAGCCAATCTGACCGCCGCCAATGAACCCGGCGGGGCTCGTCGACGACTGATTGCCCGACAATATCGCAGCCGTGTAATTATCGGCCGAACCGGCGCCCTGATAGGCGATCCAGGTCGAGGCGTTTGAGGTTGTGTTATTCGCCCAGGTTCCACCCGCGTTCAGACCAACATGAAAACCTGTCCACATCGGCGGCGGCGGCGGCGCGATGATCGGCTCTTTGCGAGACGGAAGATCGGCGGCAAGCGCGGAGCCTGTCAAAGACGCCAGAGTCATCGCGGCGAGAAGCTGCTTTTTCATTTTATGCCCAAGCTTTCGTTCGGAATTAAAGGTGTTTTCTGTGTCGAAACTTTGGCATGAACGACTCCCGTTCAATAGCCTCCAAGCCGGAATGACCATCAAAATTTTGAATGTGTGATCTTTGCGCCACGCTCGCCCCGTCTTGTCATGTGTGGAGCCGCACATCATCCCGTCACCCGTCGGCATAATCTCAAAACATCGAAACAAAAGTTCTGAGGGGAACGACATGAGACAGTTTCTGAAAGCCATCCTGACCACTACAGCTTTCGCGCTGACGCTGGGCGTTGCGGCGGCGTCTCTCGGCGTCACGGCGGCTCACGCCGGCACGGTGACGGACAAGTCGGAAATCGGCGGCATGGTTTGTCACCAAGGACATCACTCCGCCAACAAATGCCGCGGCTGGACCGACGAAGCGAACTTCTGGGCCGAAGGTCACAAAAAGTGACGTGATGCAGGCGACCGGAACGAATGCCTAAAGGCCGCAGACCGCAACAATCGCATACAGAAAATTGTGTGACGAAATATGAGATGCGCTCTGAAACGGGTAACGACAAACGCCTTATCGACGCTTGAGTTAAAGGCGCCCCAAAGCACAGCGCTGGCGTGAACCAATAGACCTTATTGAAATACGCCTCCGGGCTGCATTTGGCCCGGCGGGTCTTTCATTTGGATCTGCGGCATAGTCTGCGTTCTCGAATAAGGGACCGGCTCCACCGAATTTGTGGGGGCTGGCGTCGACGATAAGCTTTGACCGTGAGATTGCATGATTTGTTCGGTGGATTGATAACCTACGTCGGGAGCGGGCATCGGCTGCGCTTGCGTGGCAGTAGCTGCGAAGGCGCCCAGAATGATCATCATTGGGTATTTCATCGCTTCTTCCCCTTAAATCTTTGACTGGCGGCACAGACCGAGCTCACAACTGAACCCATTCATGATCGGCAATTTGAACCCAAAACCCATAAAAAGAAATCTCAAAATCTGAATGGCAAAAGAGACCTGAAAACAAACGATAACATCAACCCTTCCAGGCATTATTTTGAGATCGGCGCCCCGACATTCATCCGAAGGGAGATGACGTTAGACGAGGAGTGACCTTTATCTGGACGTCCCATCGCCTTCTTTCGTGACTGAATGCCTGGCGCATAGCGCGCAGAAATGTTCCGCCTGTGGCGTATCCCCGCTAATCAGTTCAAAACAACGTCACCAGAAATCGCGCGAATCTTCAG
>JALRFG010000244.1 GCA_023253795.1 Methylocystis sp. | reverse complement strand
AAGCGGCAGCTCCTCCATGCGGATCAGAAATAGAAAAGCGAGGCCCGTGGAGGCGGCGAGGGCCAGAAAAATCTGGCGGTAGCTCGCCGCCATCGCCTCGACGACGAGAACCGAGCCGGGCGTCGTCTCCAGCAAAGCGCCGCGACCGCCGCCGATCGCCATCGCGCCAAACAAAGCGACCAGCGCCGCCGCGCCGAGCTGGCGGAAAAATTGCGTCGAAGCCGTCGCCGTGCCGAGGTCGCGATGATCAACCGCGTTCTGCACCGCGACGGTGGCGATCGGCAGGAGACTGCCGACGCCAAAGGTCGTCGTCGCCAAAAGCGCGTTGAGCCAGAAAAACGACAGGGTTTCGAGGCGGACGGCGGCATAGGCCGACGCCAGCGCCCCGAGACCCAGTCCGATCAGCGGCACGATTTTGTAATGAGACAGGCGCGACATCAGCCGGCCGGAGACGAAGGCACCGAACACGGTGGCGATCATCATCGGGATCAGCGCCAGTCCGGAATCCTTTGCGTTGAGGCCGGTCGAAGCCTCGAAATAAATTGGCATGACCACCGACAGCGCAACAAAGCTTCCCAGCGCAAAAGTGCTGGAGAGCGTTGCATTACGCACGATCGGCAGACCCAGAATGCGGGTCGGGATCAACGGCTCGTCGAAGACATGCGTGCGCCAGGCGAAAAGCGCCCAAAACAGCAGCGAGGTCGTCATTAATGCGAGGATTGGCGGCGAGGCCCAGGGATAGCGGCCGCCGCCCCAGCCCAGCGCCAGCACCAGCGCGCCGGAAGCGAAGACCAGCACCAGCGCGCCGAGATAATCAATGTGATGCGGATGACGGCGTTCCGGCAGGCGTTTCAGCCGCGCATTGGTGATCAACAAAGCGGCGGCGCCCAGCGGCAGGTTGATCCAGAAAATCAGCGACCAATGGCAATATTGCGCGAACAGGCCGCCGAGCACCGGGCCGGCGATGCTGGAAGTGGCGAAAACGGCGGCGAAATAGGCCTGAAACCGGCCCCGCTCCAGCGGCGAGACCAGATCGGCGATGATCGTCTGCGCCAGCGCGATCAGACCGCCGCCGCCAAGACCCTGAAAAAACCGGGCGCCCGCCAGCGCACCGATCGTCGGCGCCAACGCGCAAAAAACCGAGCCGACGATAAACACGCTCAGCGCCGTGATCAGCACATGCCGGCGACCATAAACATCGGCGAATTTACCGTAGAGCGGCGTCACAATCGTCGAAGCGACGAGATAGGCGGTGACGATGGACGGCAAATTCTGGGGATCGCCCAATTCCACGCCAATCGTCGGCATGGCGGTGACGACGATGGTTTGATCAAGCGCCGACAGCAGCATGGCGAGGCCCAGGCCGACCATAACCTGCCGGAAGTCGGCGGTGGCGGGCGGCGTGGCGGAATCCATAGGGCGACGCTTTCGATCAGGGGGACGCGTCGTGCTTACCTCATGGCGGTCGCAAAACGAAATGCGTCACACCGCCTCGCGGATGATCCGCAGGAAATCCGCCGCCGTCGCAATTTCCATGAGCAGTGGATCGTCCAGACGGCGATGCGGCGCAGGAGCGCAATCAGCCGCGAGACGACGATCGTCAAACCATGATCCAAATCCGCATCCATGACCGCCGGCTATTGATAAAGCGGGGATTTTCTGAACCAGTGACATAACGGCAAGCACATCGCGATTGGCGAG
>JALRFG010000243.1 GCA_023253795.1 Methylocystis sp. | reverse complement strand
TCTTGTTTGCGGCGATGTCGGTTTCGGCAAAACCGAAGTCGCGCTGCGCGCCGCTTTCTGCGCGGCGATCAACGGCAAGCAGGTTGCGGTCGTTGCGCCGACAACCTTGCTGGCGCGTCAGCATTACAAAACATTTTCGGCGCGTTTCTCCGGCTTGCCGGTAAAGATTGGCCGATTGTCGCGCATGGTGGGCGTGGCGGAGGCGCGTGAAACCAAGAAGGAACTCGCCGAAGGAAGCTGCGACATTCTGGTCGGCACGCACGCTATTCTTGGCAAAGGCGTTTCATTCAAGGATCTGGGGCTCGTCATTATCGATGAAGAGCAGCATTTCGGCGTTGGCCATAAGGAGCGCCTGAAGGAGTTGCGCGCCGAAGTGCATGTATTGACGCTCTCGGCGACGCCGATACCGCGCACGCTGCAACTGGCGATGACTGGCGTGCGCGAATTGTCGCTGATTGCGACGCCGCCGATTGATCGGCTTGCGGTGCGCAGCTTTATCACGCCGTTCGATCCCTTGATCGTGCGCGAGGCGCTGTTGCGCGAACGCTATCGCGGCGGTCAGGCGTTTTTTGTCTGTCCGCGCATCGAGGATCTTGAGGAGGCCGGCGCCTTCCTGCGCGAAAATCTCCCGGAAGCGAAATTCGTCGTCGCGCATGGGCAAATGCCGCCGAGCGAGCTGGAAGATAAAATGTCCGCCTTCTACGACGGCAAGTTCGACATTTTGCTGTCGACCACCATCGTTGAGTCCGGGCTCGATATTCCTTCAGCCAATACGCTGATCGTCTGGCGCGCCGATATGTTTGGCCTTGCGCAATTATATCAGCTACGCGGCCGCGTCGGACGTTCCAAAACCCGCGCTTATGCGCTGTTTACGACGCCGGCGAACCGCTCCATGACGCCGCAGGCGCAGAAGCGTTTGGAAGTGTTGCAATCGCTCGACACGCTTGGCGCCGGCTTCCAGCTCGCCAGTCACGATCTGGATCTGCGCGGCGCCGGCAATCTTCTGGGCGATGAACAGTCCGGCCATATTAAGGAAGTCGGTTACGAACTGTATCAACAGATGCTGACCGATGCGATCACCATGCTGAAGGCCGGCGTCGAGGAGCCGCAGGAGGAGTTGTGGTCGCCGACCATCGCGCTGGGCGCGCCGGTGACGATACCGGAAGACTACGTCGCCGATCTAACCTTGCGGTTACAGCTTTATCGTCGCTTGTCGACGCTCGAGACCGATGAGGACATTGAGTCCTTCGCCGCCGAAATGATCGATCGCTTCGGTCCGGTGCCGCCGGAAGTCGAGCAATTGCTCCAAATCGTCGCGATCAAGGCTTTGTGTCGTCGCGCTCATGTTGAAAAGGTCGACGCCGGCCCCAAGGGCGTCATCATTTCTTTCCGCGACAATCATTTTGCCGATCCCGCCGGGCTGGTGCGCTATGTCGCCGAACAGGGGACATCCGCAAAAGTGCGGCCGGATATGCGCATCGTTTTCATTCGCGATTTCGACTCGATGAAACAGCGCCTCGCCGGCGCGCGGCGGATACTGCGCGCACTCGTTGGAATCGCCGAAAAGGGCAAGGCCGCCTAGGGTCGCTGCTGCAGCGCGACGATTCGCCGGCTCGCAAATTTTCTTGATTTGTGACAAACTCTCAGAGGATCGGGCCGCCGACGGTTTATGTCGGCGTGACCTTCGAGGACGGGCCCAAGACCTGAAATCCTGCTTATCCAAAAACCTGGGGAGGTTTTGAATGACGAAGAA
>JALRFG010000242.1 GCA_023253795.1 Methylocystis sp. | reverse complement strand
AATCTTTTCGCCAGCCTGATCCTGCATGACATTGGCGATGTGAGCACGGCGCCGCAACTCGGCTTCGTCACCGGCGTTGCGGCGATGCGCGCGCTGAAAGCTTTGGGTGTCAGCGCCGGCGCGGCGTTGAAATGGCCGAATGATTTGTTGCTCGACGGCGCCAAGCTCGGCGGCGTGTTGCTCGAAACCGTGACGGTTCCAACCGGCGATCTGCGTGCGCCGGTCGCGCCGGTGGCGATCATCGGCATCGGCGTAAATTGCGCCACAGCGCCAGACGATCTGCCCTATCCGGCGCGCGCGCTATCCGCACGTGGACCCGACGCGCCGACGCGCGACACTGTCTTCGCGGCGCTGTCTGACGCTTTTGTCGAAACGCTCGCCGTGTGGCGTGGCGGCGAAGGCTTTGCGCAACTGCGCGCCGAATGGTTGCAATATGCCGCTGGTCTTGGCGAGATCATACGCGTCGCTCTGGCGCACGAGACCATTGAGGGGCGTTTCGACGCCATCGACGCCGCCGGTCGTCTTATGCTGACGACCGCATCGGGCGTGCGCACGATTGAGGCCGGCGATGTGCTGATCGGACCGCGCCACGCAATAACGGAAGCATTGGTATGAGCGCGACGCCTGAAAACGACTTTGTCTTTACGCCGCTCGGCGGGGTTGGCGAGATCGGCATGAATCTCGCCCTTTACGGCTACGGGCCGCCCAAGGCGCGCAAATGGATCATGGTCGATTGCGGTCTTGGTTTTCCCGGCGCCGATCTGCCGGGCGTCGATGTCGTCTTTCCGGATATTTCCTTTGTCGAGAAGATCAGCCGCGATCTGCTCGCCATTTTCATCACCCATGCGCATGAAGATCACATCGGCGCGCTGTCGACCTTGTGGCCGAAGCTCAAATGCAAGGTCTATGCGACGCCTTTCGCGCGCGGTCTGCTTGAAGTGCGCCGCTTGCAGGAGCCCGGCGCGCCCAACATCAAGATGCTCCCGGCCCATGCCGGCGCGGTGATCCAAGAAGGGCCGTTCAGCGTCGAATATGTCGCCGTCGCTCATTCGATTCCGGAAGCCTGCTCGCTGGCGATCCGCACGCCGCTTGGCATGGCGATCCACACCGGCGACTGGAAGATCGATCCCGAACCCGGCGTTTCGACGCATATCGATGAAGCGCGCTTTCGTGCGCTTGGCGATGAAGGCGTCACCGCGCTTGTTTGCGACTCCACCAATATTCTGCGTGAGGGCGCGAGCTTTTCGGAAGGCGATGTCGCCCGCACGCTGAAAACCCTGATCGCGGAAGCGCCCGGCCGTGTGCTGGTCACGACTTTCGCCTCCAATGTTTCACGTCTGCGTGCGCTGGCAGAGGCTGCGCAGGCATGCGGCCGTTCGGTCGTCGTCGCCGGACGCGCGATGGATCGCGTCATTCAGGTGGCGCGCGAATGCGGCTATCTCGATGGGCTGCCGGGTTTCCACGGCATCGATATGTTGCAGGCGTTGCCGCGTGATCGCACGCTGGTCATCGCCACCGGCAGTCAGGGCGAGCCGCGCGCCGCGATGGCGCGGGCGGCGGCGAAGGAGCATCCGCTGCTCAAGCTCGGCCCGGGCGATCGCGTCATCTTCTCGTCGCGCGCCATTCCCGGCAATGAGCGCGGCATTCATCGCGTCATCAATAATCTCTGCAATCTCGGCGTCGAAGTGATCACCGATCACGATCATCTCGTGCATTGTTCCGGTCATCCGCGCCGTGGCGATGTCGCGCAGATGTATCAATGGACA
>JALRFG010000241.1 GCA_023253795.1 Methylocystis sp. | reverse complement strand
GGCATATTGTAACAGATACGCAAGGTCATCTGCTGACAGCAGTTGTGCACGCAGCTAACATTCAGGACAGAGATGGCGCGCCCGATGTTATTAGCCTTGCCTGTGCAAGCTTCCCTTATATTAAGCGTATTTTCGCTGATGGTGGCTATGCAGGAGAGAAACTGGAGGAAGCATTGGCGAAAGTCAGCGGTCCCGTAATCGAGATTGTCAAACGTCCTGAGAATGCGAAGGGTTTTGTACTCGTCGCAAGACGATGGGTTGTTGAGCGAACCCTTGCATGGGTCAATCGATGCCGAAGGCTGGCAAAGGATTGGGAAGTGACAATTGCCTCATCCGAGGCCTGGCTCATAATTGCTTCAATCCGACAACTCTCAAGACGCATCGCAAGAAATATCAACTAGTTAATTTTGATTCAGACTCTAAGTCAATATATGTGCCGGTAAAAGTTCACGTGCTATTTCAATAAGGTTTTAAATTCTCTCTAACGCGACCCTTATCTTCTCATCGTTTACATCCAAATATCGCTGTGTAATGGCAATTGATGAATGTCCAGCAATCTCCGCTAAAACTCTGACCGATATGCCTTTTCCTGCCAGCCGCGTTAACAATGAACGTCTGCCGCTATGGCTACTGGCACCATCAATGCCTGCTTCTGCATAGATATTTAGAAACAACTGACACATGGTGTTGGGACTGAATGCCGCACCCTTTTGGGATTGGAATAGTGCGTAACAGCCATGCCGCAGTTTCACTTTGCCGAAATAGGCTAACAACTCCTGCTTCAGTTTCGTGCTGACAAACACGCGCCGTGCCTTGCGTCCCTTTGTCTGTTCTTTGCTCAAAACGAATTCGTCTCTCACCTTGCCTTGTTCATCACGGACATTGTCTATCGTCAGCGCAGCAATCTCTTTGGCTCTTAAACCCGCCATAAATGATACTGCCACAATCGCCCTGTCTCGTGCTGCGTGTCTGCGTGTGGCACAATGAGCAAACACTGCTTTTAGTTGCTTGTCGTTTAGGGTGCGAGCTTGTTTCACGGCACTGCTCCAAATGTCATGTTTCAGTGCATAACCGCTATTTTCTTATATTTCTTTTTCCTACCTGAATTTATTGATTGTGTGAGTTTCCATATCTCAGTGATTTAGACAGAAATATAAGAGAACATAGCAAACATGACATTTTCGGTTTGTGCGGGAAACAAGCACAATCACAAATGTCTTGTTGACACGACATTTCATAAAAGTGTGTGCGGGGGCATGTTTTATGAAAGTTGTCTGTTCAACAGAAAACAAACAGACAACGACCAGACAACTGGTGGAATAGTGGGGGCGAAAAAGGTGCTTTAAGCACCTCTTTACAAGCACTTCTTTCCACGAACCCTTTTCCAACAGACCTTTTCAACGCACCTCAATAAACGCGACACTTTGTGAAGTGTCGTGTTACGCGACGATCACATTCATCTGTCAACAGAGCCTGTTATATACCTATCGGTATATAAGAATGGTCAAGTTCAGGCTAAATGAGCCGAAATGTGTGTGTCAGGCATACGCTATGAGCGACATTGGCTGTTTGTAATGTTCCAAATGGAACAAATTGATATTCATCAGCCCATTTAGCCGCTCAATGTCTACAAGGCCCCATCGCACCCCAATATGGAATGTCGTGTCAACACGACATTCTTTGTTTGCCTTTCATTGCCGCCACATCTCTCCATACCCCTCAATTGGGCTGTTCGAGCGATGTATGCGTGGTCGCATGTCTATTTTGTTTATGTCGGT
>JALRFG010000240.1 GCA_023253795.1 Methylocystis sp. | reverse complement strand
ACAACCGACGTTTCGGCGCGCTGCGTCTCAATGCTGGCGCAACTGGGCGACACGCTTGAAAACAGCGACGCGCTGAAACGCGGCGTCGATTATCTGCTGGCCGAACAAGAGAAAGACGGCAGCTGGTTCGGGCGCTGGGGCGCCAATTATGTTTACGGCACATGGTCGGCGCTCTGCGCCCTCAACGCCGCCGGCCTGCCGCATGATCATGAATCCTATCGCCGCGCCGTCAAATGGCTCGTCGATATCCAGAACGCCGATGGCGGCTGGGGCGAAGATCTGTCGAGCTACAAGATGGATTACAAGGGCTATGAGCCGGCACCTTCAACCGCTTCGCAAACCGCCTGGGCCTTGCTGGCGCTGATGGCGGCGGGCGACGTCGATCATCCGGCTGTCGCGCGTGGCGTCGCCTATCTGCAGCAGCATCAGGAAAATCACGGCCTGTGGAACGAAGCGCGTTACACCGCCACCGGTTTTCCGCGCGTGTTCTATCTGCGCTACCACGGCTATGCGAAATTCTTCCCGCTCTGGGCGCTGGCGCGTTATCGTAATCTGAAACGCGCCAATGATCGCGTGGTGCATGTCGGTCTCTAAGCATGTTTGATTTTTTTAAACGTCGCAAAATCCGGCGCGGTGATCTGCCGGTTCTTCTGATCACCGGCATGAAGCGCGAAGCCGCCTGCGCCGCCGGCGATGGCGTCATCACGCTATGCAGCAGCGCCAGCGCCGCGCAGTTGCGTCAGTCGCTGGAGCGTTTGAAGGGACAAGACTTCGGCGCAGTGATCAGCTTTGGCCTCGCTGGCGGACTCGATCCGGCGCTGCGCCCCGGCGACGCCATTGTCGCGCGCGAGATCATCGCGCAAGGCGCACGCTACGCCGTTCATCCACGCCTTGCCGCCGCAATGATCGACGCGGTCGCCAAAACGGGCCGCGCGCCCGTCTCGGACGCGCTCGTCGGCGTTGATCAGATGGCGATGGACGTCGCTGCGAAAACGGCGCTGAGGAAACAAACCGGCGCGGCCGCCGTCGATATGGAATCGCATATCGCCGCCGCCTTCGCCAAAGCAAATCGCACGCCTTTCGCGGCGGTGCGAGTCGTCGCTGATCCGGCGACGCGCACGCTGCCGCCGCTGGCGGCGAAAGCGATCACGCCCGATGGCGATATTGATAATGGATATGTGACGCGCGAACTCATACGCGCGCCGGGTCAGATCGGCGAGTTGATCCGCACGGGGCTCGACTCCCGTGCGGCTTTATCAACCTTAGGCCGCGTCGGACCGGCTCTCGGCCCGCTGCTTCGCCTCATGCTCGCGGATCTCTGACAAGCGAGCGATGTTTTCGTCATAGACATATTGGGCCGGACGCTGGTTCTCGAGCGAGATGTCCGGCGCCATCGGGCCTTCGGTGCGCACGCCAAACAGCGCGACCATCGCCGCTTTCCAGGGACGACGCACAACATCGTTGACGGCGCTCGCCTCGAAGCCGCAATGCACCATGCAGTCGGCGCATTTCTCGTAATTGCCGACGCCATAGGCGTCCCAATCGGTCTCTTCCATCAATTGCTTGAAGGTCGGGACATATCCTTCGCCGAGCAGGTAACAGGGGCGCTGCCAGCCAAACACGGTGCGCAGCGGATTGCCCCACGGCGTGCAGGCGTAGGCCTCGTTGCCGGCCAGGAAGTTCATGAACAGGCCGGATTGCTCAAACGCCCAGGCCTTGCCGCCGCGACCGCGCTTCAGGATGCCGCGGAACAGCTCCTTGGTTCGGGTGCGATTGAGGAAGTGCGTCTGATCCGGCGCACGCTCATAGGCGTAACCCGGCGACACCGTCATGCCGTCGACGCCAAGCGCCGTCGTGTCGTCGAGGAATTTCGCGACACGGGCCGG
>JALRFG010000023.1 GCA_023253795.1 Methylocystis sp. | reverse complement strand
GGAAACGGCGACATCCGCCTCGCCTTTTTTGACCGCTTCGATGGCGATCCACATCGACGAGACGCGGCGGCCCTGTCGCAGCGCCTGGCTGGGCTTGTCGTCCATGCGGATGGCGACGCTGGCGTGACGCACTTCAGAGATTTTGGCGAGCCGGGGATGTTTGGCGAGTTCGGCGTGAATGGTCGTTTCGTCGCCGACCAGAAGAAAACGGCTGTCCGGATGTTTATCCAGCGCCCGGGCGGCGCCGGCGACCGTCACGGCGGGGCCGAAATCGCCTCCCATCGCATCGAGCGCAATCCGTACAATCTGCGCCATCTGACCGGCGATCTCCCGACTGTCTGGCGCCGCGCGGCGTCGCCACGCTGATTTTTTCGCCCAGGTTACCGACGCCACGGCGTTTCCGGGCGTGCGGTGTCAACTTGTTCTTGCCTATGGTGCTTGCCATTTGCCGGCAGCGCGCGCAAGGGGCTTGCCGCCGCGTGGTCAGCCTTCCTCAGCCTTCGTCCCGCCGGGGCGTCAGGGTCCGCAATTTTGCGAAGGGCGACGTTTCGGCGTCGGCGGCGGGCGCGGGCTCGTTGAACTGCGCGCCGGGCTTGCGGGGATAGGGATCGAGCGCCAGCGTCAAAAACTCCGAGATGCATGCGCCCAGATCCACAACGCCGCCGATCAGCGGATCGGGCGGATCTTCCCCGGAAAAGTCGATCTCATGTTCCGCCGCTTCTGAGTCGCGGGGGCGGCGCCGCGCGTTTTCCTCTGGAAGGGGCGCGAAACGCAGATGCAGCGGCGAGACGATTTCAGCGTCAAACGGCTCCAGCGTGACGACGCAGTTCTGGCGGACTGTGGCGCGCACCTCGCCTTCCACCTCCAGCCCTTCGCCGCGCCAGCGCTTCACCCGCAGCTTCGCGGTGAGGGCGGGAATGGCGACAAGGTTGTTCAGATCGGCCAGCGCCGCGCGTTCGGCGTCGTTGGCGACGATATCGATTTCCAGCCCCTCGGGCGGCGTTGCGGCCACGCTTGCCGGACGCGACAGGGGCGATGGTTCAGTGTGCGGCGACTGGCTCATGCGAAAATTCCCGTTTTGCGACGTCAGGATCGACGGCGCCTTGCTTTCGATTTATTCGAAGTTTACCGAATTTGCGTAGGAGAAAGGAACGCCGCGCGGCGTTTGGCGCGACGGGTTCATGTGGAGAGTTGGATCATGGTGCGACAGATGCGCGTTTTTTCAACGATTTCGGTCGCACAGGCTCCTTTGCGCATTGCGCTGGGACTGGCCCTCGCGGCGCCGCTCGCCGGCTGCCTTGGCTATGACGGCGTCATCAATCACGGCGCGGTGATCGATCAAAAGCGGGTTGGCGAGGTCAAAACCGGCATGGACGCTCAGCAGGTGCTGAGCACGCTGGGAACGCCGTCCACGACCTCCACAGTTGGCGGCGACGCCTGGTATTACGTCAGCCAGCGGATCGAACGCTCCTTCGCCTTCATGCCTCAGGAAGTCACCGATCAGCATGTGGCGGCGGTTTATTTTGACAAGAACAAAAAGGTTCAGCGCGTCGCCAATTACGGCATGGAAGACGGCAAGCCGGTCAACTTCCTGTCGCGGACGACGCCGGTGCCGGCGGCCGAATATCATCTGCTGCAAGCGATGATGTCCAAGTTCGGCATGTAGTCGAGCCGCACGTCAACCAATCAGTAAGCTTAATCTTTCGTAAACCTTTTGATTCTGCTTGAGATTGGGCCAATCGGCCCAATTTGGGCCGTAAGTCGGATGGCGTAATTATGGCGCCGTCGGGCCCATGATCCGCGCTCTGGGCTGGAAGCCCCGGTTTCCCGTGTTTTCAGACGTTTTGCAGCGCATCGGATTGTGGCGATCCGGGGGCGGCGGCCGTCGCTCTTTTGCCGTTCCCTGCGCCTAGACTGTCGTCAGATCAATATTGTGAGACGGGATCCCGCGACGCATGACTGACCTGACGTATACACCGCGAAGCGAAAACAGAACGTTTTCGATCTGGACGGCGACGCGCCACCAACTCTGGATGATGCTGAGCGATCGGCTGCCGTCCTTCGAGGGGTTGCGGACGTTGCCGATTCTGGCTCGGACGCTTGGCGTCGCCGCTTTGCTTTGCGTTCTTGCGGTTCTGTCGCTCGCCATTCCGGAAGATGACGGCCCGCGCAACGAGCGGAGCTACCGCACGGCGCGTGTGCGCTCGCCGGCCTCCACCCTGATGAATTTGTTTGAATCGGATGACGGTTCTGCGCTCGATTCTGATTTCTCCTCCGAGCAGGCCGCGCTGACCTGGGCGCATCGCCTGCGTGACACGGCGGACATCGATCAGCCGGGCATTCTGCGCTTTGGTCCGGTGAAGGTTCAGCAGTCGGTTGTCGAGCATGTCGTGAAGGCGGCGCAGACGACGGATATGGATCCGGCGTTGTTGATGGCGATCGCCGACAAGGAATCCAACTTCATCACCCGCGCCAAGGCCCGCACCTCGTCGGCCAGCGGTCTGTTCCAGTTTGTCGAAAAGACCTGGATGGATGCGATGAAGCTCTTTGGTCATCGCTATGGCCGCGCCGAGGAAGCGCAAGCCATCGCCAGCGGCGGCGGCGCGACGCAAAATCGCGCCAAAATTCTCGGCCTCCGCAACGATCCTTATCTGTCGGCGGCGCTGGCGGCGGAAATGCTCAAGAAAGACGGCGCGAAAATCGCCGAAAAGATCGGTCGTCCGCTGACGGCGGGCGAGACCTATCTGATCCACTTCCTGGGTCCGGATGACGCTGCGCGCTTCATGAAAACCATGAGCGAGGCGCCGAATGTGTCGGCGGCGGCGTTGTTGCCGCGTCCGGCGCGCGCCAATCGCCCGATTTTCTACGAGCAGCAGGGTCGTAAGCTCAACGCTCGCTCGGTCGCGGAAGTGCACGAAGCCTTCGAAGAGATGATGGGCAAGCGCACCGACCGTTACGGGGATGTGGCCTCGAAGCTTCCCGAAGGCGTTGCGGCCTACGCCGAATAAGTGATGGCGACGTCGACCGCGCTCAGGCGCGGCCGGCGATCATCAGATCGAGGTTCTGCACGGCGGTGCCCGAGGCGCCCTTGCCAAGATTATCCAGCCGCGCCACCAGCACGACCTGCCGCTGCGCCGGATTGCCGAAAACGAACACTTCCATATCGTCCGTATCGTTTAACGCCAGCGCGTCGAGCTTTCCGCTCGCCGGCGTCGGCATGAGTCGCACATGCGGGGCGTTGGCGTAGTGTCGGGCGTAGGCGTCCTGAAAGGCTGTCGCCGTCGGCGCGCCGGCCAGCGTATCGAGCGCCAGTGGAATCGACACCAGCATACCCTGACGAAAATTGCCGACCGACGGCACAAACAACGGTCGCGCCGTCAGCTTCGAATAGGCCATGATCTCGGGAATATGCTTGTGTTCGAGACCCAGCGCATAAAGCTCGAAAGCCGGCGCCGCGCCGGATTCATAGGCCTCGATCATCTGGCGTCCGCCGCCGGAATAGCCGGAGACGGCGTTGATCGTTAGCGGCTGCGCTGGCGAGAGCAGACCGGCGTCGATCAACGGCCGCAGCAGCGCAATCGAGGCGGTGGCGTAACAGCCGACATTGGCGACGCGCGCCGCCTGCGCAATCGCCCCTGGCTGCGTGGCGCAGAGTTCTGGAAAGCCATAGACCCAGCCCGGCGCGACGCGATGCGCTGTTGAGGCGTCGAGAACGCGCGGCGCCTGCGCGCCAAGTGCGTCACAGAGCGCAACCGTTTCTTTTGCGGCGTCATCCGGCAGGCACAGGATGGCGATATCGACAACTGCGAGAAGATCGCGTTTGGCTTGCGGATCCTTGCGCTTCTCCGCAGGGATAGCGATGAGTTCAAGATCAGCGCGTCCGGCCAGCCGTTCGCGAATGCCCAGTCCGGTGGTGCCGGCGTCGCCGTCGATAAAGATTTTGCAGGTCATGAGCGTCATCCACGCAAGACGTGTGAATTGCGCGCTTTATGCGGTCGCGGACGCAGGAAAGGCAAGCTGCCGGATACAAAAAAGGCGACGCACGGGGCGTCGCCTTTTTTATTCTTATGGTTCCGGATGATCCGAAATCAGGAGGTGGCGGCGTTCTTCAGCTTCGACAGCGCGCGGATCTTGACGCGCACGCTCGCCGGCTTGGCGGCGCCCTTGACCATCTCGCCCGTCGCCGGATTGCGGACCAGCGTGCCAGCCTTGCGCGCCGGCACCTTGCGCAGCGTCACCTTGAGGAGACCCGGCAGGGTGAACTCGCCAACGCCACGCGGATGGATCGAGCCCAGGAAGACGCTTTCGATCGTCGCGTAGACGCCAGCGGCGGTCTTGCGCGGCAGCTCATTCTGCTCGGCGATCAGGCCGATCAGCGCCGATTTGGTCAGCGTCTCCTTGACGGGACGGACCGCAGCCGGTTCGGCCTTGGCGGTCTTCTTGCGCGCAGGCGCCTTCGTGGTTTTTCCTCTTGCCATTTTGGCTCTCCGTATTTGACGTAAAGATTCGTTGGGGTTTCGTGAATGTTTCAGCGAACGCCACACATTTTGCTAACGATCTATTGATTGATTCGCAATCCTGAACCTGCATGAAAGCAAGGCTGCGAACAGTTTCTCGCAAAAAATTAGCGGAAAATCCTTGAAAAACTGCGTTAAAGACGATGGGGATATGTCGCGAAACAGGAAAATTGCATCAAAAGTCAATCATTGCATGCGCGGCGGGCGCTTCTTCAGGCGATGCGAATCAGAAGATTCGGCGTGATTCGATTCGCCTCGGAGATTGTTCAGACTGAAGTCACCCGTGCGGGCGCTGAACAAACCGCGTTGCGCGCTAGGGAGCGGTTCCCGACATTCCCGGCAGGCCTGCACGCAGCGCGCGGGAGTAATCGGGTTGCGACAAGTCATCGGAACGCAGCGCTGTGGCGGAAATTTTCGAACGCTCGCGCAACTGCGCCATGGGCAGGGCAGTGTCGAGCAAATTATGTGCATAGGCATAGTCGGGGAAATAGCCTGAGGCCAGCACACGCCAATCAAGGGGTATGCCGGCGCCGGCGAGTTTCGCCATTTTAAAAATCATCGTGGTGCAATTGCTGGTGATCGTATTGTACCATGCTGGATACGTCGCCAGCGCATTGGCTTCATCGACATAGACGAGCAGCAAGGCGCGGAGTCTTTCAGGCGACGTCCTGACGCGATAGATGCGCAAATCCTCGCCGCGCACTTTGGCGCGCAGGCGCAGCGCATCACGCTCGTCGGCGGCGAGATAAATCAGCTCAGCAGCGCGAAAGAAACCAGCGACGACGGAAAAACTCTGCGCACGCGTGCGTCGCAACTCGATCGACCAGAGCAAATAGCGGCCATCGGAGAAGCCGAAGCTCATCATAATATGCGCGATAGGCTCACCCATCCAGTAATCGGCGATGAGATCAAGCGAGGAGAGCTTCGCGAGATCGAAGCGACGCGTTTCCCAGCGTGGGGTGAAGTCGGTTTCGCTACGCCAGTCGAAATTACGCACATTGCGCACAATCAGCGTATCGCCCTCCAGCGTCGCCGTGGCCGGACGCGATACATCTGTCGCCCAGTCGCGCGTTTCGGAAGGCTGGATCGTTGACCACCAGCCGAAGAAAAAGCCGATCAGCCCGGCGCTGATAAATGTAGCGATGCGACGTCTTGTCGGGTTGGCGGATGGACGCAGCAGGCGAAAGGCGGCGAAGAACGAAAAAAGCAGCCAGGCGGTGGCTGTCGCAGCACGCAAGGCGTCGCCAAAAGGCGGATGAAACCACAGCACCAGCGCGCCATAGACGCCATTGCCGGCAATCAAAAACGACAGGCAGCGCAAGGCGATGCGGATCATCGACAGTGTCCTGGCATTCGTGAAAGGATCGGCGGGTTTTTCATATTTTCCAGAAGTCAGGCGGCAGATAAGGGCGACATGTGTAGATCGCGCAATTGGTCGAGCGACGCGTTACAGCAATGCGCAATCAATTGAGGATCTTTCGCCGAGACACAATGACTGATTTTGCAACCAATCGTCCGCCGCTTGTGCGCCGAGATCGCGTAATTCACACAGGCGTTCCCATCGTGGATCGAGTTTGCTCGGGCGGCCAAGATCGAAAACCTGCTCATCCGCCGCGATCCGGTGCAGACGCAAATTTTGAAGTCGACGAAAGAACGGATTTTTGAGTTCGCCCGGCAAGGGCTCCTCGCCCAGCGCCGTCTTGAGCTGGCCGATGAGATGGATCGCCTGCGTCAGATTGGCGTTGAAGGTAATTTCATTCAGACGATGAGCGATTTCTTTCGCCGTATTGGGATCGCGCGCACGCCGCGGCGGATTGAGCTGCACCAGCAGCAGATCATTGGCGTCGGTTTCATTGATCAGCGGCTCCAGGGCCGGATTGGCGATATAGCCGCCATCCCAATAGCTCTCGCCATCGATCGTCACAGCATGAAAAAGCTCGGGCAGACAGGCGGAGGCCATGACGGCGTCGGCGGAAAGATCGTCGTTTCTGAAGATCCGCATGCCACCGTCGGACACCCGCGTCGCAGAGATGAGCAGCCTGAGGGCTTGTTTGGTTTTCAAAGCGTCGAAGTCTATCTCGGCGTTTAATATATCGAGCAGCGGATTGAGATTGAACGGATTGAACTGGTAGGGCGAGAAAAGGCCGGAGAACACGTTTTGCGCAATTTCAACGCCCAGCGCAGGCGACCACCAGCCGGACATCGGCGGCATGAACGGCATGTCGAAGTCGAGCAGGCCGGCGAGCGCGCCCATCGGCGTTGTCGTCGCTGATTGCGCAATCCTACGCCAGAAGGTCTCAAGCGCCCTTTTGCCGCCCGGACGGCCGCCAGACATGAGCCCATGCGCCATGACAACAGCGTTCATCGCGCCAGCGCTGGCGCCGCTCACCGCCTCGAAGCCGAGCCAGTTTTCGTCGAGCAGCCGATCCAGCACGCCCCAGGTAAAGGCCCCATGTGCGCCGCCGCCTTGAAGTGCGACATCGATGGAAACAGGGGCGCGGGTGGCTCTGAACGTCTGGGCTGTTGTCACGGCGCTGGGTTCCTCGGAGGCGCTGAATTATGCCGCATTCAGGGCAAGCCAGAATGAAATCATGATCCGTTTTCCGGTATCACTTTCAGTAAATCGGCGAGCGGCGCTGAACTGACGACGATCGGAGGAGCGAAGGGCAGTTCGTGCAATGCGATCAGGCTCAATACAACAACAATCGCGGAAGTGAAAATCGCCAGGGAGGCGATCTGCGGACGTAAGTTTTCAAGATGAACCGAAGCGATGCTGATCTGTGCGATCAGCGCGAGAAACAGCACGGACGCCCATTTGATTGTTTCCGTGTTATCCGTGCTGAGCTTCAAACGATTTGATCGCGTTTCGCGCACTTTCAGGGCGATGTCGCTCAACGTATGGTTGCATTCGCTCTCGATCTTTTGGGGAGCACAGACGTGCGCGGCTATTCGGATCAACTCGTCCTGTGCAATTTCAGCGTCGGCGGCCGCTTCGCCCTTTGACATGGCGGGCCATTCTTTTTCGACAACGGCGGATACATAATTGCGTATGCCGCGACTGATCTCGACATAGGGGAGGTCGGAAAACGCAACCAGACCATAGATAGATGTCAATTCCGCCGCCTCTTCTCTGACGATTTCGGCGGCTTTATTGTTGCTTTCCCAGACATCGCTGGAAAGAAAACCGATCAGTATGCCCAAAATTGGCACAATGCTTCCGTAGAAAGCCGCAGATACGCCTCGAAAAGTATAAATCCGGTCGCGGAATTTAGGGTAATATGAAATCCAGCATAGCATCGAGGCAGTGAAGCTAAAAAACATAGCCAGGATGAGAACGATCTCGGCGACCGGGAGCATAAGCCATTTTTCTGTCATCATCATAAATCGTCGCCGCTGGAGGATGTTTTTTTCTGGAGGATCATGCGTGTCGCGCTGATTTTATATGAATATATTTATTTTTCGCGACATAATTCTGGGCTGATCGCGCAAGTTTATGACGCTGTGCACGAGTATATGTGAATATCCTGCATGAAACCCAAGATAGATAATGGCGTTCGGCGTCTGTCGCTTCACCGTTATGTTTTCACGATGTCGTTTACGCGCATAGACATTTCCGGGCAATGCTATAGAAACAAAAGATGTTCGGGCCATTCCATGCCTAAAGTCAAAATTATTTCCAACAATCCATGATCAACTTCCGGCTTCAGAGCGCACGCGCGCCAATCTTTTTATGTGTCGCGCTCGTCCTGAATCTGTTGTCTCCTGGCACTCAGATTACTGCGCACGCATCTGAAAACGCTCTCTTACCGCTGCTGGCGAATACATCGCCCTCACTTCATGCGACAGATGATTTGCCCTTGCCGTCAGGGTCTGGATTAAATTCGCCAGCCTACGCGTGGGAGGTGTTCACGCCGATCGAACTGGCCTCGTCGCCTTATAACAAGACATTACGCATCCCGATCTGGTTGCGCGCGCTCGCCACCATGCCCGCGTCAAATGGCTGGAATGTGAACTTTCTCGCTTATTCTCTCTTCATCGATAAATGGACGACGACGCAAGGCGGTCCTTTAGAACCCTCCCAAACCCGTCATGAAGCGGGACGCGGGGATGCCGGCGCGCAGGTCACATTCACGCATGATCTTACTGATCGGTGGAGCGCCGGGTTTGGGGCGCGGCTTCAGGGGCCGACCGCGGGACGCGGCATATTGGCCAATAGCGCCGACGCCGAATTGGGCAGTGGACGCTGGCAAATCATGCCCTGGGTCAGTTTGCGCGCCGCCTTGCCAGAGTTGTCGGAAGGAGCGTTTTTCGCGCCCACCATGCGCTGGGCGGAAAGTTTTGGCGGCGACATTGAACGGCGCAGGATCAATGAGCCACAGATACGCCCGACATTCCACATGGATTTGTCGAAAAACTGGTTTGTGACCCTCTATCCGACCTATGCGATCCGCATCAATTACGGCGGCGCCGTGCCGGGGCAGACAGGTCGGCTGTTTCTGCCCATCGACGGGCTGATCGGCTACAGGTTAACGGATACGTTTCAGATTAGCCTGCAGGCGGCGACGCCAATCGTGAAACAGTATCCGGTCTACGATCTCTTCACGATGTTATGGTTCCGGGGCAGTTTTTGAGACCAAAGGTTCTGAGACAGTTGTGAAAAATCACGCCTGCCGTACGATGGGATGCGGACAGGCCGGCGGGTTTCGGTGTATGGCTCCCGTCCCATGCTGACGATCAACGATCTCACCTACCGGCTCGGCGACCGGCTGCTGTTCGACAAGGCCGGCGCTTTTTTGCCGGCGCGGGCGCGCACCGGCTTTGTCGGCCGCAACGGCGCCGGCAAGACCACGCTGTTCCGGCTGATCGCCGGGGAAATCGCCGCCGAGACCGGCAACATCGCCTTGCCCGCGCGCACCCGACTGGGCCGGGTCGAGCAGGAGGCGCCGGGCGGTCCGACGCGATTGATCGATTTCGTGCTCGCCGCCGACGTTGAGCGCGCCGATCTTCTGGAACGCGCCGAGACGGCGCAGGATGCGCATGACATCGCTGAGATCCAGACGCGGCTCGCCGATATCGACGCCCATTCCGCGCCGGCGCGCGCCGCGACGATCCTGCATGGTCTGGGTTTCGACTCCGACGCGCAGCAGCGGCCCTTGTCGGAATTCTCTGGCGGCTGGCGCATGCGCGTAGCGCTCGCCGCCGTGCTGTTTTCGGCTCCCGATCTATTGCTGCTCGACGAGCCGACGAATTACCTCGATCTCGAAGGCACGCTGTGGCTGGTCGATTATCTCGCCCGCTATCCCGCCAATGTTCTGGTGATCAGCCACGATCGCGATCTGCTCGACGCCGTGGCGACGCATATTCTGCATCTCGAACGCGGCAAGCTGACGCTCTACAAGGGCAATTACGCTTCGTTTGAAAAACAGCGTCGCGAGGCGGTGCTCCTCGCCGCCAAGGCCGGCAAGAAACTCGAAGAACAGCGCAAGCATTTGCAGGCGTTCGTCGATCGTTTCCGCGCCAAGGCCACCAAGGCGCGACAGGCGCAATCGCGTCTCAAAATGCTGGAGCGGATGGAGCCGGTGACGGCCATCGTCGACGACAGCGTTCTGCCGATTCATTTACCGTCGCCGGAGAAGCCGCTATCGCCGCCGATCATATCGCTGGAGCGTGTGTCGGTTGGGTATGGCGACCTTGTGGTGCTGTCGCGTTTAACGCTGTCGCTTTCAAACGACGATCGCATCGGTCTGCTCGGCGCCAATGGCAATGGCAAATCGACTTTCGCCAAACTGCTCGGCGGTCGTCTGGAGACGATGGACGGCCGGATGGTGCGCGCCGCCAAACTCGACTCCGGCTTCTTCGCCCAGCATCAGGTCGATGACCTTAATCTCAACGACACGCCCTATCTGGTGTTCTCGCGACTGATGCCGGATGCGCCCGAGGCGCGGGTGCGTTCGCGTGCGGCGCAGACAGGTTTTTCCGGCGCGCGCTCTGATACAAAGGTCGCGCATCTCTCCGGCGGCGAGAAGGCGCGGTTGCTGCTTGGCGTCACCACCTTTAACGCGCCGCATCTGCTGATCCTCGACGAACCCACCAACCATCTCGACATCGACAGCCGCGCTGCGTTGATTGAAGCGATCAACGATTATGAGGGCGCGGTCGTGCTTGTCTCGCACGATCGTTATTTGCTGGAGGCCTGCGCCGATCGTCTGTGGCTGGTCGCGGAAGGAACCGTGCGCGCCTATGACGGCGATATGGACGATTACGCAAAGCTGGTGTTGTCGAAAACGCGCAGCGACGAGCCGAAACGTCCGGCGAACGAACCCGCCGCCGCACCGCCCGCCGCGCCGAAGCGTCGCGACGCTGGCCAGATGCGCCGGGCGTTGGCCGTCGCTGAAGAGAAGGTCGAAAAACTGACGACGCTGCTGGGGCGGGTCGATGCGGCGCTGGCGTCGCCGGAAGCCTTCACCCGCAATCCGCCGGAGGCGGCGCGGCTCGCCGCGCAGCGCGACGAGCTGGCGCAGGCGCTGGCCGCCGCCGAGGAGCAATGGCTGGCGTTGGCGGCTGAAGCGGAAAACGCCGGCTGATTATTCGGCCAGATCGGCGAATTCCGGATGCCGTTTCATATAAGAGACGACAAAAGAGCAGGCGGGCCGCACCTTGAGCCCCTGCGTGCGCGCTGACAGCAGCGCGTTGCGGATCAGCTGCGAGGCGACGCCGCGCCCGGCCAGCGCCGGCGGCGACTCGGTGTGATACAGCTCCATCACCCCGTCATGGATCCGGTAATCGGCGAGGGCGAGATGGCCGTCGATCTCGATCTCGAAGCGGCGTTTCTCCGCATTATCGCGAACTGTCGCTTCGCTCGTTTTGTCAGCGCCGCCGTCGATGTCCATTTCAGTAGTCCTTGTGTGCAGCCCCTCATCCGGTTCGCCTACGGCGAACCACCTTCTCCCGCAAGGGGAGAAGGAGAGAGCGGCGAGGTTCTACCCTCTCCCTGGACGGGAGAGGGTGGCGCGACATGCCGGGTGAGGCTGTGCGGCGGCTTCTCCCGCGCCGGGGGAGCGGCTATGTTGGCGCTCCGACTTTCCCACCGATTCGACTGCACCGGAAGCCCGACATGCGCCTGTCCCGTTATTTTCTGCCGATTCTCCGCGAGACGCCGAAGGAGGCCGAGATTGTCTCGCATCGGCTGATGCTGCGGGCCGGGCTGATCCGTCAGGAATCGGCAGGCATCTACGCCTGGCTGCCGCTTGGCCTGAAGGTGCTCAATCGCATTAATGCGATCATTCGCGAAGAGCAGAACCGCGCCGGCGCCATCGAATGTCTGATGCCGACGATCCAATCGGCCGATCTGTGGCGCGAGTCGGGCCGTTATGACGCCTATGGCAAGGAGATGCTGCGCATCTCGGATCGCCACGATCGCGAAATGCTCTATGGGCCGACCAATGAGGAGATGATCACCGAGATCTTCCGCGCCTATGTCCGCTCCTACAAGGATCTGCCACTTAATCTCTATCATATTCAGTGGAAGTTCCGCGACGAGGTGCGGCCGCGTTTCGGCGTGATGCGCTCGCGTGAGTTTCTGATGAAGGACGCCTATTCCTTCGATCTCACGCCGGAATCCGGTCGTCACTCCTACAATAAAATGTTCGTCGCCTATCTGCGCACTTTTGCGCGCATGGGTCTGACCGCCATTCCGATGGCGGCCGACACCGGCCCGATTGGCGGGAAGCTCAGCCATGAATTCATTATTCTTGCCGACACCGGTGAGAGCGAAGTGTTCTGCCATAAAGAGTTTCTGGACCTCGCGCCGCCGCCGTCCGACATCAATTTCGACGATCCCGCCGCGATGCAGGGCGTTGTCGACGCCTGGACCAGCCGCTATGCGGCGACCAGCGAAATGCATGACGCGAGTGCTTTTGACGCCGTGCCGGAGGCGTCGCGCGTCGCGGCGCGCGGCATTGAGGTTGGACATATTTTCTATTTCGGCACGAAATATTCCGAACCGATGAAGGCGGTGGTCAATGGCCCCGACGGCAAGGAAGTCGTCGTGCAAATGGGCTCCTATGGCATTGGCCCGTCGCGACTGGTCGCGGCGATCATCGAGGCTGGTCACGACGACGCCGGCATCATCTGGCCTTCGAGCGTCGCGCCCTTCCACGTCGGCGTCGCCGATCTCAAGGTTGGCGACGCGGAGACGGGCAGGGTCTGCGCCGAACTGGTTCAGCAATTCGAGAACGCTGGTCTCGATGTGTTGCATGACGATCGCGATGAACGTCCGGGCGCGAAATTCGCCACGCTCGATCTGATTGGTCTGCCGTGGCAAATTCTGGTCGGACCGAAGGGGCTGGCTGAAGGCCGCGTCGAGGTCAAACGGCGTAGCGATGGCGCGCGCGAGTTGCTGGCGCCGCAAGACGCGGTCACGCGCGTGGTCGACGCATTGCGGAAGGCGGGCGTATGAGCGAGGCGACGCGGCCGATAAAGGGCGTCAGCGCCTTTTCGCCGTTCGAATGGATGGTGGCGCTGCGTTATCTGCGCGCCCGCCGGGCCGACGGCTTCGTGTCAGTGATCGCCGGTTTTTCCTTTCTGGGCATTATGCTCGGCGTTGCGACCTTGATCGTCGTCACCGCAGTGATGAATGGTTTCCATCGTGAACTGATGGACAAGATTATGGGCATCAACGGCCACGCCTTCGTGCAGGCGGTTGAGACGCCCTTCACCGACTGGGATGACGTCGCGCGGCGCACGGCGAAAACGCCGGGTGTAAAACTGGCGATCCCGATGGTTGAAGGCGCCGCTGGCATCTCCACGCAATTTGGCCAGTCCGGCGTGCTTGTCCGCGGCGTGCGTGAAAAAGATCTGGTGCGGCTGCCCGGAATCGTCGGCAACATTCGCGATGGATCGCTTGAAGGTTTCGACAAGGCGGAAGGCGTCGCCCTCGGCCAGCGTCTCGCCGAAACGCTCGGCGTGCGCGTTGGCGATAAAGTCAGCCTGCTGATCGCCAAAGGCGGACAGACGCCATTTGGCGTCGCGCCGCGCATCAAGGCGTATAATGTCGTCGCCATCTTTGCGATTGGCATGTCGGAATTCGACAATGTCTTTGTCTATATGCCGCTCACCGAGGCGCAGGCATTTTTCAACAAGGACAATGAAGCGACGGTCGTCGAGGTCTTTGTCGAGGATCCCGATCAGATCGACGCTTTTCGGCTCGCCTTCGACAAGGAGGTGACGCGGCCGGTGATCATTACCGACTGGCGTCAGCGCAACCGCACCTTCTTCGAGACACTTCAGGTGGAAAAGAACATCCTGTTCATCATCCTGTCGCTGATCGTCATCGTCGCCGCCTTCAACATCATCTCCGGTCTGACCATGCTGGTGAAGGACAAGACGCAGGATATCGCTATTTTGCGCACCATTGGCGCAACACGCGGCGCCGTCTTGCGCATTTTCATGATGATTGGCGCCTCGATTGGCGTCGTCGGTACGCTGGCCGGCTTCGCGCTCGGTCTGTTGCTGGCGAAGAATCTCGACGCCATTCGCAATGCGATCAACAGCGCCTTCAACGCCAATCTGTTCCCGGCGGAATTTTATTTCCTGTCGCGACTGCCGGCGATTGTCGATGCGCGCGAAGTGGCGGTGATCGTCGGCATGACGCTGGTCATCGCCATTCTCGCCTCCATCTATCCAGCCTGGAAAGCCGCCTCGCTCGATCCGATCGACGCTTTGCGGCACGAGTGACGCGCATGAGCGAAGCTGTTCTCGAACTGCGCAATATTGCGCGTCATTACCGCGAGGGGCTGGCGCGTCTCGATATTCTCACCGACATCAATCTCAGGATCTGTCGTGGCGAGACGGTGGCGCTGATTGCGCCTTCCGGCTCCGGCAAATCGACTTTGCTGCATATCGCCGGCCTGCTGGAGCGTCCCGATTCAGGCGAAACGCTGATCTGCGGCGCGCCGACGTCACGCATGAATGATGGCGAACGCACGCGGCTGCGCCGTTCGGCCATCGGCTTCATCTACCAGTTTCATCATTTGCTACCGGAGTTCAGCGCGCTGGAGAATGTCGCGCTGCCGCAGATGATCGCCGGGCTCGGCGGCGCCGAAGCGCGCGCGCGCGCGATGGAGTTGCTGGACTATCTCAAGCTTTCGGCGCGCGCGTCGCATCGTCCGTTTGAGCTTTCGGGTGGCGAACAACAGCGTGTCGCGATTGCGCGCGCCGTCGCCAATGCGCCGCAGCTTTTGCTGGCGGACGAGCCAACCGGCAATCTTGATCCGCGTACCGCCGATCATGTTTTCGAAACGCTGATGACGCTCGCCCGCAATACGGGCCTCGCCGCTCTGATCGCGACGCATAATCTCGAACTGGCTGAAAAAATGGACCGCCGCGTAACGCTACGCGACGGTCGTATTGAAGAGCTTTAAAAAGACCCTGTTTCGACGGTTCGTCGATCAGGCGGACTTTTTCTTCTTGTCGATGAACTGGCTCTTGTACCAAAGACCGAAGCCGGCGAGGCCCAGAAGGCCGAAGAACACGGCGATGGTGATGTTCTTGGTTTCGGTGAGGCCGACCGCGAAGGGGAACACCGCGCGATATTCCTTGGCGCCGTCGTCGCTTTTGGCCGTGACGACGCCGATGAACTTGCCCTGCACCGGGAAGTTATGATCGAAGGTCAGTGTGCCGGTGCGGTATTTCTTTGGGGCCACGTAATATTCGGTGTTGGCTTCGACGTTTTCGTTCGGATCCTTCTGGCCGACGTCGCGCACGACGCGCATTTCCAGATTCATGTCGCGCAGTTCGTCCTGCTGGGCGTCGAGGGTAATGATCGTCGGGCCGGCGTCCGGAATATCGTCACAGAACTGTTCGCGTGATTTCAGCGGCTGGTAGCCCGTAAAGGTCATCGTGTCGGGGCCGAGCTTCATCAGGCACTGGCCCTGATTGGAGCCGACGTCGCCGTGCGCGTGAGCCTGCGCCACCCAACCGAACGTCGCCATGCTCATGGCGACGAGAAAGCGCATCTTCATTCTTGTACTCCCTTTCAAGATAATCCGCCGTGTCTTGTCGCAGGCGGTTTTCGATGCAGTCGAGAGACTTTGTCTCGCGACGGGGTGATGATGAAAGCGACAACTCCGATATGGCGATCTATCTCCTCTGGGAAAGGGGCGATCACCGGATTTAATTAGCATATATCAAGCAGTCGGGTCTGTCCCGCGACCTTCGGCCACACTATCAGGCCTGTCAGTCAACCGCGAACCATGTCGCCAGTCCTGCTGCTTCATGCTCCAGAATGTCGTCGTGGATCGCCCATTTGCCGGGCGCGTTCGCAATAAAGGCGACGTGTTTGGTCTTGCTGGCGGGCACGATCACGCCATTGCGCCAATAGGGCTCCCAACCGTCATCAAGATCATGCAGCAGACGCATCGAATGGCCATGCACATGCATAGCCAGATTGACTGCAGAGCGATTGACGTAGCCGAGCATCACCGGCGTTCCGCTTTTCACGCGAAACAGCGGCGCGCCTGAATAACCACCGGTTGCGGCGCCGTTAATCGTCCAGCCGGGGCCGGTCGTTCCGGGTTGCGCGGCGATGACAAGATCGAGTTTGCGGGCGTTGGCGAGCTTGATTTCTGGCGGCAGCGCCGGATTTTGCGGCAGGCCGACGATCTTGCCGCGTTTGCCCACGGGCGCGCCTTTGGCGGTGACGACGACAAGATCGTGATCCGCGCCCTGCGGTCCGCGCAGGATCACGCGCGCTTTCGCGCCTTCGGTTAACGGCATGTCGAACATCAACTCGAAACGGGCGCCGGGGGCCGCCGGAATGCTGCGCCGAACCGGCTCGAAGGCGTCGCAAGGTTGGCTGTCGATCGCGATGACGAAGGGTTGGACGCCATCAAAAGTCAGCATCATCAACCGCGCATTGGCGAGATTGGCGAGACGCAGTCGTATCCGGGCGCCGGGCCGCGCCTCATGGGCGGCCGGGGCCAGCGCGCCATTGACGATGAGGTGAGTGCCGATCCGGCCTTCGCTGCGCGCCGCCTGTGGCGCGGTGAAGTCGCCGGCGATCTGGTTCTGCGAATCGAGCCGCCAGTCGTCCAGCGCGACCAGCAGGTCCGCGTCGGCATCCAGCGGGGTAGGCTCGTCGACGACCAGCAGGCCCTTGAGACCGCGGCCCATCAGTTCGGGGGTTTTGCCGTAAACGCTCGGGCGGTAGCAGAACAGACCTGGTTCGGGCAGGGCGCGGCGATAATCGAAACTGGCGCCGGGCGCGACCGCCGTCTGGGTCAGCGGGGCGACGCCGTCCATGCCGTTGTCGCCGCTCATGCCATGCCAGTGAATGGTGGCGGGTAGGTCGAGCCCGTTGATCAAGCGGACATCCAGCGAATCGCCCTGCCGGTAACGCAGCAGCGGACCCGGCGAAACGCGGTCAAAGCCGAGAATGGCGGTCTCAGGTCCCTTGCCGAGCGCCGTTGCGCCCGGGCGGGCGGTCAGCTGGCGCGGCCCCTCCGCCGCGAGGCTGGCGGTGGACCGGCCGGCTACGGGCAGGGCGGAGACCGTGGCGGCGACCCCGGCAAGAACGGCGCGGCGGGACAGATCAGATGACATTGCGCCTCCTGGGGGCGTCAAATCGGGAGCGCCAGGGCGACGCCCGTCCTCTCCCTGAATCTATGGCCCGGAGCCGGCGGTGGGGGCAAGCCGGAGGGGCTCCGAATTTTTTCCAAGCATCCTGCCGCGACCATGTTATAGAGCGGCGCCCGCGCCAGCGGGCGTAGGGTTTCGTGGTGGGCTCCTTGCGGGCCTGCCGGACGCGGGCGTGGCGGAACTGGTAGACGCGCCGGATTTAGGTTCCGGTGACGAAAGTCGTGGGGGTTCGACTCCCTCCGCCCGCACCAGCGCCGCGTTTCAAGCGGAAATTTTTGACCTCGCCGCCAGGACCGGCGACAGGGATTATAGAAGGCGAACGACATGCAAGTGACGCAAACCTCCTCGCAGGGTTTGAAACAGGAATTCAAGGTTGTGCTGCCGGCCAGCGATCTCGCGGCCAAACTCGCGGCTCAACTCTCCGAGGTTCGTGCCCGCGCGCAGATCAAGGGGTTCCGTCCCGGCAAGGCGCCGATCGAGCATCTGCGGAAGCTCTACGGCAAGGGCATCATGGGCGACGTGCTGCAGGAAGCGGTCAACGAAGCCAATCGCAAGATTGTCGCCGATCATAATCTGCGCATCGCCGTTGAGCCGAAGATCGATTTCCCCGGTGGTCAGGATGAGGTCGAGCGGGCGCTCGCCGCTGAAGGCGATTTCGCTTTTACCGTCGCTTTCGAGACGCTGCCGACGTTTGAAATCGGCGCGTTCGACGACATCTCGATCGAACGTCCTGTCGCCAAAGTCGACGCCGCCGAAGTTGAAAAAGCGGTAAAGTCGCTCGCCGAGGGGGTTCAGGAATTCGAGGCCCGCGCCGAAGGCGCGAAGGCC
>JALRFG010000239.1 GCA_023253795.1 Methylocystis sp. | reverse complement strand
ACCTTGCCCTGGGCCTTTTTCGATAGGTCCTTGCGGATTTCGCCCAAGGTTCTCGGCGGCGCGACGATGACGATCTCGGAAAATTCATTCGCTTCGGCGCCGGCGTTGATGCGCTCGGCGATGGCGCGGGCGAAGCGCTCTTCCTCGACTTCGTGCCAGTCGGTGTCGCCCACCGCGCTACGGGCCCCGCCGACCGAGGCGAAGGCGCGGCCGGGGCGATCCGTCCCCTGGTCGCGGGTTGCGGGATTTTCGTCGATGCGCGTTTCAACGACGCGTAAATCGAGCAGGTCTCGCGAGCCTTTATTTATGAAGAACAGAGCTTTACGCCCGTCTCCGACGAGAACCCATGCGCCATTGTGCACGACAACATTATTCATCGTTCGTCCTCCCTGGTTGCTCTAAGGGAGAATCTGCGTTCGCGCGGCGGTGACGACAAGGGGCGATTTGTCGCCGCTGCGGTTCAGGCGGCGGCCCGATGGCCGGTCGCCGCCAGAATATTTGCAGGATGCTTGGTGCCAGTTCCCGCCGACGGACGGACTGGCGCGCCACGCGCGGCGAGACGATGCTCATTGATCGCCCAAATCACGACAAAGCCCAGAGCGATTGCGGCGATGGCCGTGAAGGGTTCGCCCTGCGGAGTCGGAAAAGTGGCGAGATCGGGCGCGCATTCGCGCGCATATTCGCAGGCGTCCGACCAGTCCTGCAGCCAATGTTTGATCGCTTCCATGTTGGCCTCCGAAGGTAGCGATAATCCGGCGCCACACTGACTTGTGCGACGCAATATGAATTATATTGTGCATCGCAAAAGTTTCGCCTGAGTAAATTTGTCGCAGCGCAGCAATTATTACAAATTGATGTTTTTAAAGACTTTTAATGAATGGTGCGTCGCGTGATGCGCAATAAAAAAGCGGCCCGGAGAATTTCTCCGGGCCGCTGTCGGTTGGTTTTGCGATTCTTTTGCGTTCGGGCGATCAGCCTTCCAGCAGGCGTCGGGCGATGACCTGCGCCTGAATCTCCGCCGCGCCCTCAAAGATGTTGAGGATACGCGCGTCGCAGAGCACGCGGGAGACCGGATATTCGAGCGCGAAGCCGTTGCCGCCATGAATTTGCAGGGCGTTGTCGGCCGCCGCCCAGGCGACGCGGGCGCCCAGCAGTTTGGACATGCCGGCTTCAAGATCGCAGCGCTTGCCCTCATCCTTTTCGCGCGCGGCGAAATAGGTGATCTGGCGGGCGACGTGAATTTCCACGGCCATCGACACGATCTTGTTGTAAACGCGCGGGAAAGCGAACAGCGGTTTGCCGAACTGAACGCGCTCCTTAGCGTATTTCAGGCCGAGATCGAGCGCCGACTGGGCGACGCCGAGTGCGCGGGCGGCTGTCTGGATGCGGGCCGACTCAAAGGTCTCCATGAGCTGTTTGAAGCCTTTGCCCTCTTCGCCGCCCAGCAGATTGGCGGCGGGAACGCTGAAGTTGTCGAAGCCGATCTCGAACTCCTTCATGCCGCGATAGCCGAGCACCTCGATCTCGCCGCCGGTCATGCCCTCGGCCGGGAACGGATTTTCATCCGTGCCGCGCGGCTTTTCGGCGATCAGCATGGAAAGGCCCTTGTAGCCCTTCTCGTTGGGATTGGTGCGCACCAGCAGGGTCATGATGTCGGCGCGGACCGGATGGGTGATCCAGGTCTTGTTGCCGACGACCTTGTAGACGTCGCCTTCGCGGGTCGCGCGGGTGCGCAGGCCGGCGAGGTCGGAGCCGTTATTGGGCTCGGTGAAGACGGCGGTCGGCAGGATCTCGCCGCTGGCGATGCCGGGCAGGAATTTCTGCTTCTGCTCATCGGTGCCGCCGACAAGGATCAGTTCGCCGGCGATCTCGGAGCGGGTGCCGAGCGAGCCGACGCCAATAT
>JALRFG010000238.1 GCA_023253795.1 Methylocystis sp. | reverse complement strand
ATTCTGGATGGGACATGATGCGCCAGTTGCAGGGGAAGTGGCCGTCTTCCTAGCATTTTCCCGAGCGGAAGGAAGCCATTGCGCGTTTCGAAATCGTCGGGATGATTATGGCGATGCGGCGTCCGTGCGCGGCTCCGGCCGGGCGGCTTCGAGCGGATGACCGGCGGCGGCCCAGCCGTCCGTTCCGTCCGGATACCAGTAGACATGCGCATAGCCCATTGCGATGGCGCGCTTTGCGGCGTTCCAGGACATCCAGCAATTGGTCAGGCAATAAAATGCCAAAGGCCGCTGACGATCGCCGCCGCTCGCCTTTTCCAGCCCTTTTTCGAAATAGCGCTGCGTGACGTCGGCGAGCGCGCCATAGCCGGTGTCGGGCAACCAGAGGCCGCCGGGAATATCGTCGCGCGGCGTCTCGCGCCAGACGGCGTTTTTCGGCAGGCCGTCAGGCTTGGGCGGATGCGGCAGCGCGTCGATGAAGGTTGCGGCGTGGCGTCGCCAGAGATCGAAAGCCTGCGACGTGTCGATGACTGTCGCGCCTTTCAGCGTGGCGGGAACCGGCGCGCGATAGGCGTCCATCCGGTAGGCGTCGGGCTCAGGCGGCGGCGGTTCGGCGACAGCCGCACCGATCGAAAACAGCAGCGCGGCGGCGACGATCACAAAACAATCGCGTTTCACGGCGTCGTCCGCGCGATCGGCTTGCCTTCTTCGTCGATCAGCGGCACGCCGTAATCGAGGAGAATCTTTTCCAGTTCCGCTTTGTTTTGCGCGATGAACTGATTGAGGTCGCGCTTCCAGTTTTGATCGGAGTGGCGCACGCCAAAAGCGATGCGAAACGCCATGCGCGTGCCGGGCGTTTCCGGCAGCGGCGCCACGTTCAGTTTGGTCTTGGCGTTTTTCGCGTAATAGCCGGCGATCGGACCCCACAGCAAGGCGACGTCGATGTCGCCGCTTTCGAGATCGCGGATCATCGCCGCGCTGGAAGAGTCGAAACGCGTATCGACCATGAGCTGATAGGGTTTAACGCTGCCCATCAATCCCTGTTGCGCCAGAATATTGCCGGGCGGCGTATTGGCGACGAGGCCGATTTTATGCGTCTTTTCCTTGAGACGCGGATCGTCGAGCGTGGCGATTCCGTCGAGACCGGCGCCGGCGCGCGTCACAATCGCATATGTGGTGCGGTAATAGGGATTGGTCGGCTGAACGAGATCATTGCCCTGCGGAATGCCGAGGATCACGTCGCATAAATGCGCATTCAGCGTATTGCGCACAAAGCCGGTCGCGCCCGGATAAAAGGCGTAGGTCAGCTCCTTGCCAAGTTTCTTGGCGAGGAATTCAGCGATTTTATTTTCGAATCCGGCGCCCTTCTCATTGGAGAACGGCAGATTGTTCGGATCGGCGCAGACGCGCAACACATTGGGGTCGACCAGTTCGATCGAGCCTTTGTTGTCGTCGCCGCGCGCGCCGGCGTCGGCGCCCATGTGCTGCGCAAAAGCGGACGCCGCCGCGAAGATCATCGCGACGGCGCCGGTGAAAGACAGGAGCGCGACTACGCCGCGCCGATGTGTGTTCACGTTTTTGGTCATGCGGCCAGTATTACTTGGCCGCCATGCACTCGGCTTCGGCCTTCTTGAAGGCTTCCGGAGCCGCTTCTTTCTTTTCCGGACGACCCGGCTGCACGGCGCCGGTCGACAGCGCGCGCAGATAAACATAGAGGTCGTCGATGTAGCAGGAAGCGTTCTTGTTGTCGGCGAAGGCCGGCATGACGCTGTTGCCGTTCTGACGGCCGCCGATGACGATGCCGGCGAATTCCGCATAGTTGAAGCGCTTCACCGAATCCTTCAGCGCCGGCGCATAGGTCGAACCACCGCCGTTCGGGCCGTGGCAGACGTGGCATTCGGCGTGATAGC
>JALRFG010000237.1 GCA_023253795.1 Methylocystis sp. | reverse complement strand
CGGGGAGCGACAGCGGGAAAACCCGCACGGCGATCTTGTCGAAGCCAATTGGATAGGGATTGTCCGCCGGTTTCGTCGCGTCGTCGTTTTGATGCGCGCGATGCGCGGCGTGTTCGTCTTCCGCTTCGCTCGGATGCGGCGGGGCGACGTTGAACATCTTCTGCCGTTGCACGCGCGCCGAAGCCGGGCCGGTCGTCCAGTCCTGCCGAACCTCGCGCTCGGCGCCGATGCTGCGCAGATATTTGAACGAACTGCCCCAGACTTTTGTCCATGGCAGAGCCGAGATCAGGAGAAACAGCGCAAGAAGCGACAGCCAGACGCCGATGACGCTGTGTAAATCCTTGAGCAGCGTGCGCCCGCTGGCCCCAAGGCGCGGGTAAAACACACCGGCGAAGCCGATGCGCCCGGAAGGCCACCAGAGATAAAGGCCGGTCAGCACCATCACCAGCGCCCAGGCGCCGGCCAATTCCATCACGATGGCGCCGGCTTCGCCCAGCAACAGCTCGCCGTGAATGTCGTGCATCAAGGTCGTGAAACGACTCTTTTCTTTTTCCATCGATATGATTTCGAGCGTGTCCGGCCGCACCAGCGCGCGGAGCGCAACGCCGTCTCTGGTCATCAATCGAACGCGCGCCGCATCCGATGGCGCGTTACGCAACTCAAGCGCGGTCAGTCGCGCATCGGGCCGCGCCTTGAGCGCGGCGGCGACCTGTTCGTCGAGCCGTTTCGGATCGCTGGACAGCACGAGGCGGTCGTAGGGGCGATCCAGAAACGCGTCGATCTGCGGTTTGAACAGATAAACGGCGCCGCTGATGCTTAGGATGGCGACGAAGGGCAGGCAGAAAAGTCCGGCGTAGAAATGCCAACGCCAGATCGTGCGATAGGCGGCGGCGCTTCCGCCTGAAGGTTGCCGGGAGTCTTTTTGTGAAGTCGTTTTAGAGGCGGCGCGTGCATGCGACGGCGAGCGATTGGGGCGCGCCATCATCAATAGGTCGCTGCAGGCGAGGGTGTTTTCTTCCATGAGAATGACCATCCCGGGCGTCGCCGCATCAGGCGGTCGCCGCAATCATCTGCGCGTGACGACGCAGACGGGGTGAGGGAAACCGCGCAGGGAGCGTGCATGCTGCTGCGCGGAGATGTTGCGGACGTCTCGTCGCATCAAAGGTTGATGCGCATAGCTGCAGCGAGGCGCACGGCGTCGCCTACAGGCGTCGGGGGAGAGGTCTTTACGCGATGGAGTTTTGCGTCAGCACAACGGGCGGCAGGTCGTCATAGGGACGTGTGCCGCAAGCCGGCGGCGCGTCAGCGCAAGACTTAAACGCGCGCAACAGGCGGCGCGCGTGGCGCGAGTGACGACAATTCAGGATGAGAATGTCCGGAATGAATAAAGAAACTGCGTGGCGGTTTTGTAATTGGCGCCGGCGGCGAAGACAGATGCGCCGCAATGGTGGCGATGACGGTCGGCATCAGATCGCCAAAGCTTAGAAAACAGCAATCCCCGCCATGATGTTGTGAAACAGGCGTAGCGGGCGCCGGATGTGTCGGCGTCGTTTCACCGATCGTCTGGTTCAGACAGAAAACGCCGGCGTCGGGGCGCGGTCCGGCGAATTTTGCGGCGACGCCGGCGAACGAGAATTGCAGCACCAGAAAACAGATCGCCACCACGCGCGCCGCGAGCGACAGCACTTTCGGAACAGGAGTGCGGCGTGAGGACATGATGTTTGATGACATGGTGTCTGAGTGTTGCGTCTGTTGGCGTCGCGAAACTGGCGTGACGGTCGACCGTGAAAAACTATTGTACGCTAGGGTGGAAGCGTGTTTCGGTCAAGCGCTTTGCGACGCTGCCGTGATTGCAGGATAAAAAGTTTGGGGCTGGCCTAGATAAGGTCACATAATTTCGAGTTTAGCCCACGCGAGAAGCGTTTTATAGAGCTGCGCCGTC
>JALRFG010000236.1 GCA_023253795.1 Methylocystis sp. | reverse complement strand
ATCCATGTGAAATCGGCGTTCTCCTCCGCAACATGCTCCCACCATCGCCGACCGTCCTTCTGAAACGGCGATAGGTCGTTGACGCGCAACTGCGTGAAAACGCCGGGATGTTCGCGCAAGCTGTCGATCACGGCGGCGACCATGCGTCGACCCAGTCCCGGCGTGATCGAATTAATGCGCTCGAAGACGATTGACGGTGGCGCATAGGCGCCGGCCAGCAGAATGGCGACGCCCGAAGCCTCCATGCTGTCCGGTAAAACAATCATGCGTGATGAAGAGGAGGCGAATATCTCATGAAAATGTCGCCCATGCGCATGTGAGGCGACAACAAGATCCAATGCGCGCAGACGATCGGCGATGGCGTTCGCCACTTGCGTAATCTCCGGCGTCGCACGGTCAGGCGCGACGCTGGATCGCGATAAAAGAGATCGCCAGATCGTCATGAAAAAGGCGCTCCGGATCAGGCGCGGTGAATTGGATCCGGAGAGTATAGCGCTGCGCGTTGGAACGCGCGACTGCCCTGAGCTATGCCTCCGTCACATCTTTCCGCCCTGGTGCACGACAAAGGTCGGGCGCGACGCCGGCGGCGGCGCAACACACTGTAAGCCGGAATCTTTATAGACATCGACCCGGAACGGTTCGGCCGCCAGCACCCGCATGGACAGGAGATCGAGCGGTTCGGCGCGCACCTGACCAAACCATCCGGGCTGATAGTTTGGCGCCAGCGCGCCGAGAATGCGCGCGGGCGAGGCGTTGGTTCTGCGCAGCGGCAGTAAAAGCAATTCCATTTCAATGTCAGGATAGCCCGGCGCCTGCGCTTTCGCCGCGCCGGCGAAGGGTGTCATGGCGTCCACCACGGTCAACAGCGTGGCGGCGATGTTGCGTCGGACATCGGGGCGCCAGAAATCAAGAAAAGAATTACCTTTCTGACGTTTCAGCCACAAGGCGTCGAGACGCGCGCCACACAGACGAAGCGGAAACTCTTCGACGGGGTCGAGATCGATCATGAAAGCGTCGGCGAGAATATGCGGTATGTCGCCGGGATTAATATCGGCGCGCGTCGGTGCGACATGCGCGCCTTTGATCTGGCGCCAGTAGGCGTATAAATCGGCCGTGATCGTTTGCTGGATGGTTTCTTCGGCCCGCATGTCGCTCTTCCTGTCCGGTTTTGAAACAAAACGGCTTTGCAAGAAGCCGCGTGCCAGAGAAGGTTGCAGAGGCCGGGCCAGAGGGACGAGGAGAGAGCCGTGAAGGGGCTGGGTTGCCTGTCATAACGGCCTGATGCGGCGGGAGACGAAGGACGTAGCGGGGCGCATATGGCGTGAAATCAGAATTTTGTTTATGTAGCCTGTATGTTGCGCGGGCGCTTCGGACGCGAAGAAAACTTTTCCGCTTGGTGCCGGATTTTAATTTTTCGGCCCAGACGCCGGGTTAATTCCGCCATGGCCTGTTTCGTTTTGACCGGCCGGTGGTTCGTTTTGAGACAGGATCGATTGTGGTGTCGGAACGCGAGAAAATCATCAATCTTCCGGGGGTGATCACCGCCCTAATCTGCGTTTTCGCCGCGCTGCAATGCGTGGTCCAATACGCGCCCGAGACTGTTTCGGAGACCATGTATCGGGCTTTCGCCTTCATCCCGGCGCGTCTCACTTTTTTGATTGATCCTCAGTCGCTGCTGCCGTCGCACACAACTTTCGATTACGATCCACAAGAGACGCTGGAGCAATTAAGGAGCGCGCTGGGCGTCAGTCGTCTGTCGGTGATGACCCTGCTCACCTACGCCTTCCTGCATGGAAGCTGGATGCATTTTTCCATCAATGCGCTGACGCTGGCGGCATTTGGCGCGCCGGTCGCGCGTCGGCTGGGCGATACGCTGTTTCTGGTTTTTCTCGCCTGTGGCGCCGTCGTCGGCGCTTTAACGCATTATGTCCTGCATCCGCATGACATTGCGCCGATGGTCGGCGCGTCG
>JALRFG010000235.1 GCA_023253795.1 Methylocystis sp. | reverse complement strand
CTCGACCGATTTCTTTTGCAGATTGCGCGGCAGGCAATAGCTCGACACGCGTCGCACGCCAGGCAATTCGCGCTGGATCGCTTCGAGAATGGGTTCCAGCCGACGGATTGATAATGTCATCGCATCGCCATCGGCGAGGAAGACGCGCTTAACGCGATCGCCAAACATCTCACCAGTGCGGCGAATGCTTTCAAACACCTCCGCCTCGTCGCGCGGACGAAAGCGCTTGTGCGGGGCGGTGTACATTTCGCAAAAGGTGCAGCGGTTCCACGAGCAGCCGTCGGTCACCGGCAGGATCAGTGACTCCGCCTCGCTCGGCGGGCGATAGACGGGCTCCACATAGCGGATGGGGGCGAGAGTCATCTTGGGACGCTGTTTTCCGGGACAACGCCGTCAACGCGGCGCTCTGGCAGTTTACGCTTCCCCGTCCGAGGCGAGAAGGGCGCCGCCGTTCACCGCTGCGCCAGGCGGCTTTACCTGCTTGCCGCCCCAGTTATAGTTCCTCCAAACAGGTTCAAAGATGGGGAGAGCCGTATGAAAAGCGCCATTTCACTTACATGGACCATTGCATGGACCATTGTCGTCGCCGGCGGTTTGCTGGCCGCCGCCGCATCGCCTGCCGGAGCCGCCAGCATCACCGCCTCCTGCGCGACGATCGCCGGCGTCACCAATTCGGAGGCGGATTATCTGTATTATGAGGCGGAGGCCGAAATTGGTGCCGGGCCGGCCGGTCGCCTTTATGGCGTTTATCATCAGCTGAAAAACAAATGTCAGCGCAACCCGCACGCCCGCATTGTGGTGACGGTGCAGCCGCGGGTGAAAGAGTTTTTCGAGGCCCGCCGTTAGCGGCGGCCGTTGTGCGTAGCAATCCCTGAGCTGGAATGTTAAGCCACGGGCGCTCTTAACCGATACAAAGGCGTCAAGGCGGGTCGATGACGGAAACCTTCGATGTTGTTCTGAACAGAAGCGAAATTGCCGTGATTCATACGGCGCTGGGCGAGCGTCTGGCTCAGCTCCTCAAGGAGTGGGAGCATCAGGAGCGCGCCGGCGCCGTTGATGCGGCGGCAACGCTGTTCGAACAGGCCGACGACGTGCGCACGCTGATGAACAAGGTGGGCATGGCCCCGTTGAAACTGCGCCAGTAATCGACGTGGAACCCCGGACGGGGGCTGCGACGCGCCGCCTCTTTCAGCCGGCGGCGGATGTTCCCATATAATGGACGCCGTCCGGCCGACGGGCGGCGAAGAGGAGTTTGCAATGAACCGTAAGACCTTCATTCTCGCCGCCGGTCTGGCTGTCGCCGCTTTCGCCATGCCGCGTCTGGCGCTGGCGGAAAGCCATCTCTCCGAAGCCATCACCCACACCAAAGAAGCCATTGAGCATGGCAAGGCCGGCCACGCCGACGTTCTTGTCACCCATGCCGAGGAAGCTCTGAAACATGCCAAGGCGGCGGAAGCCGAAAAGGCCAATCCGCACGTCAAGGAAGGCGTGCATCACCTTGAGGCGGCGGTTGACCATGGCAAGCAGAAGCATGCCGACGTCGCCACCAAACACGCTGAAGAAGCGCTGACGCATCTGGAAGCCGGCGCGAAGTAAGTCTCACGATTAATCGCATCATGATCGGGGCCGCGTCCGCTCGGGCGCGGCCCTGTTTTTTATCCTACGAGCGGCGCAAGGGCGCCGTCGTCCGGATCGGCTCCAGCCCAAGCCAGCGGCCGGTTGCGGGATAACGCCGCCGGATCACCGCTTCGATCCCCAGTGTCGCTAGCAAGGACAGGCCCAGCGTCGGCAAGAGAGCGCCGATAACGGCGATCAGGCCGATCATCCCCGCCGCGAGCCGGCGGCGCGGCAGGATTTCCGGCGGCGCGCCCAATGCGCCCATGGGGCGGCGTCGCCACCACATCAGCGTCGAGGTGACGACGAGCGCCAGAAAGCCCAGCGCGGTCAGCAGACCGAGAAGCTGGTTGGGCC
>JALRFG010000234.1 GCA_023253795.1 Methylocystis sp. | reverse complement strand
AAGGCGGCCTGCACCGCGCCGCGTGGCCGGCATTCGATCCCGCGATGCTCGTCGAGGACGAGATCGAGTTGCCCGTCCAGGTCCGCGGCAAGCTGCGGGCGAGGATCACCGTGCCCGCGACGGCGACGCCGGCGGAGATCGCCGAACTGGCGCGCGAATTGCGCGATGCAAATTTCCGCATCGAAGTCGCCGCCGACGGCGTCCATATTTTCGCCAAGCATTTTCATGCGTTGGCGTCAGACGCGATGTCGCTGTATCCTCGCCTCGGCGTGGAACATGACGGCGGACACGCTTTTTATCTCGGCGTCGAACTGATGAAAGCCGAGCTCGCCTTCAAACTCGGCAAACGCTATCGGCAGGATGAACCGCTCGATTTTGGCGTCGCCCTGGATAAGGTTGAAGAGGACGCGACCCGTTTCCGGGAAATGGGCCACACCTTGCGTAAGAGCAAAGAAGGACGCGCCGACGATGCCGCTGATTCATGAATGCGTGGTGACGACGCTGACGCCCGAGGGTCGGCCGCATATCGCGCCGCTGGGTCTGATCGAAGAAGGCGATTTCTGGATCATCGCGCCCTTTCGTCCTTCGGCGACTCTGTCCAATCTGATGGCGAATCCTCAGGTGACAGCAAGCTTCACCGATGATGCGCGCGTTTTCGCCAGGCTCGTCACCGGCGATCGCAGCTTTCCCCTCACCGACATTGCGAACTGGCCGGCGCCGCGCCTCTCCGGCGCACTCGCGCATGCCGAGCTGGAGGTTGCGCAGGTCGAAGACGACGCCTTGCGGCCACGCTTTCTTTGCAAGGTCAAACACGCCGTCACGCATCGCCCCTTTCTGGGCATGAACCGCGCCCGCGCCGCAGTGCTGGAAGCGGCGATTCTCTCGACACGGCTCGATCGTTTGCCGCGCGAAAAAATCGACACGGAAATCGCCTATCTCAAAATCGCCATCGACAAGACCGCCGGCGACGCCGAACGCGAGGCCTGGGACATGGTGATGGCGAAAATCGCCGGGCATTTTGAGACAAAGAACGACCACGCCAAAGACGCGAGCCGGTCATGAGCGGGAACGACAAGAGCATCTACGCCGAGCCGGCCGATGTCGATGGCGACACGCTCGCCAATCTTGGGCCGCTGCGTGCGCTCGCCGGCGTCTGGCGCGGCGAAAAAGGCGTCGACGTCAATCCAAAAGCGGACGGGCCGGAAACGCGCAGCTTTATCGATCATATCGATTTGCAACCCATCGATCCGCAGACCAATGGCCCGCAACTGTTCTATGGCCTGCGTTATCATCAGCATGTCGTGACGCCCGACGAGGCGGGAACCTATCACGACCAGACCGGCTATTGGCTCTGGGAGCCCGCGACCGAAACCATCATTCAGACGCTGTCGATCCCGCGCGGACAGATCGCCATGGCGGTCGGTCGCGCGGCGAAAGACGCCACCCATTTCGAACTTGTTGCGCAGCGCGGCGAAACGACGTTCGGCATCTGCTCAAACCCGTTTCTCGAAGAAGCATTTAAAACGCTCGCCTATCGTATCGCCGTGACGGTTCATCCCGACGGCACATGGTCCTATGCGGAAGAAACGACGCTGCAAATCAAAGGCGCCGACAAGCCTTTCGCGCATCGCGACAGCAGCACGCTGATTCAAATTCGTCCGCCGACACCCAATCCGCTGGCGCGCGCCAAATAAACGGCGGGATAATTCAGCGCAGCAACGCCAGCGCAACGGCGGGCGCGCAATCAGCGGCCGCGGCGCGCAGCGCTTCCGACGCCGGAACGAAATCGGCGAAATCATGCACCGCGCGTCCGTGCGCCTGCGCTAGACGCGCCACGAGGCCACGACCAACGCCCGCGCCGACAAACGCCGCGTCGGGCGAAAAGCCGTCGCGCGAGGCGATAAGCGCAATCTGATCTTCGATCACGCGCAATTGCGCGCGCGCCAGATAATCGGCGAAGACGCGCAATTGCTGTTCGCCCAGATCGCCGG
>JALRFG010000233.1 GCA_023253795.1 Methylocystis sp. | reverse complement strand
AGATCGGCTGCGGAAACGGACGAGCTGAACAGCATCGCCGCCGCCAGCGTCAAATCGCACATTATCCGTCGCATAGCCTCTCCTTCGCCCTGTCTACGTCTTGTCTGCGTCTTGCCCGCCGCATTCAGGCCGCCCGCCGATGTCCGGACGCCAAGTTTATGCGCGCAAGCCTGCCCGAAACCGGCCCGCGCCATTGCTTTCGTGAGGTGAGCGGCTATAGTCCGCGCCCATTCAGACGCCCTGCCGGCGCGCCGATGCGCGCCCGGCGCTTCAACATGAGATTGTGCAATGAACCTGATATCGGACGCGATGGCGCAAACCCCTCAGCCGACGCCGCCTGAGGCTCCGGCCGCAGCGCCGGCTGCCCCGACAGGAACGGGAACTGTTGCGCCCGGCGGTCCGGTTGATCCGACGGCCCCGCCGCCGCCCACAGTGCCGGAAATGCTCGGTCAGCTTGTGCCGATCTTTGTGGTCATGGGCATTGTCTATATTCTCGTGATCCGTCCGCGCGCCCGCAAGGAACGCGAAGCGCTCAGCTCTCTGCGCAATGTGCGCCGTGGCGACACAGTGGTGACCTCCGGCGGCATCATCGGCAAAGTCACGAAAGCCATCGACGACAATGACGTCGAGATTGAAATCGCCCCCAACATCCGGATCCGTCTGGCGCGCGCCAGCATCACCGAGGTTCGCTCCAAGGGCGAGCCGGTGAAGGATGCGCCGGCGGCGAAATCCTGATCCCCTATCCTGAACGCCTGATCCTCAAGCTCATGCCGCGCGGGCGCTGTGACGCGCCCGCCGCCTCCGCCAGGCTCCTGTGCGGCCTCTTGTGAAAGAACAACGAGACGATGCTCCGATTCTCGAAGTGGAAAACCATCGCCATCATGTTGATGACGCTCGCTGCGGTCTTCGTGGTAGCGCCCAGCATGTTGACGCCGGCGCATTATGAAGAGCTGAAGGCGCGTCTGCCCTCATGGCTGACGCCGCCCACGATTGTGCTCGGCCTCGATCTTCAGGGCGGCTCGCATGTCATGCTTGAGGTCGACAAGACCGACATCATCAATACGCAGGTGAAAAACCTGCGCGACGACGTCCGGCGGATCCTGCGCGAGGAAAAAATCGGCATCACCGGCGGCATTGGCGCCACGCCGCGCGGCGTGCAGCTGCGCGTCGCCGATGCGGCGGATCGCGAAAAGATTCTCCCCAAACTGCGCCTGCTGCGCAACAGCTTCAGCGCCCGTCTGTCCGGCGGCCCGGCGCCTCTTGAAGTTGAAGACGCCGGCGACGGTCTGATCCGCGTCACCGTCACCGATGTCGGCGTCACCGATAAAATGCGCCACGCCGTCGATCAGTCGATCGAAGTGATCCGTCGCCGCGTCGACGCGCTCGGCACCCGTGAGCCGTCGATCCAGCGCGAGGGCGATGATCGCATTATCGTGCAGGTGCCCGGTCTTCAGGACCCGGAGCAGCTCAAGACGATCCTTGGCCAGACCGCCAAGCTTGAATTCCGCCTCGTCGCCGAACCGGGCCAGAACCCGGCCGAGACCGAGGAGCTGGATCAGCAGGACGGCGCCGGCAAGCTCGCCATCGAAAAGCAGGTCATGGTGCAGGGCGAAGACCTCACCGACGCCCAGCCCGGCTTCGACCAGCAGCGCAGCGGCGAACCGGTGGTGAACTTCCGCTTTAACATTCGCGGCGCACAGCGCTTTGGCGAAGTGACATCGAAAAACGTCGGCCGACTGTTCGCCATCGTTCTCGACAACAAGGTGATTTCGGCGCCGCGCATTCTGACGCCGATCACCGGCGGTTCGGGACAGATCTCCGGTCGCTTCACGGTCGAAGAGGCCAATAATCTATCGATCCTGCTGCGCGCCGGCGCCCTGCCCGCCAAGCTCAACATTGTCGAAGAGCGCACCGTTGGCCCGGGCCTCGGTCAGGACTCCATCGACGCCGGCAAGCGCGCCGCCTATGTCGGCGCCGGCCTCGTCGTGGTTTACATGCTGATCACCTATGGCGTGTTCGGCG
>JALRFG010000232.1 GCA_023253795.1 Methylocystis sp. | reverse complement strand
ATCGGATGGGCGCAGGCGTCGGCGCCTCGCGCGCGGCGGTGGATGCAGGCTACGCACCGAATGACATGCAGGTCGGCCAGACCGGCAAGATCATCGCGCCGGAGCTCTACATGGCGTTTGGGATTTCCGGCGCGATCCAGCACCTCACCGGCATCAAGGACGCGCGAACGATCGTCGCGGTCAATAAAGATCCCGAAGCGCCGATCTTCGAAGTGGCCGACTATGGTCTCGTCGGCGACCTCTTCCAAGTCGTCCCGGAACTCGAGAAGTTGATCTCAAGCAACGGCTGACGCGCAGTCCCGAGCGAACGGGCGTGGGACACTCCGACGTCGGTGCCGTGATGCGCCGCCGGCCGGCCAGCCGCTGCTGCTCGGCCTTGTCGGCGGGCTGTCGGAATGGCTGTTCGCCTTCGAGGACCGCCTGTCAGTGACGATCAGCGGCGCAGACCGGCTGATGGACGCGCAGCGCGAGGCGCTAGCGGCGCAAATCTGGGCCGAAGTGGCGGCGGCGACCGGTCTGGATTGCCGCAGTGCAGCATCAGGTCTTGCCTCCGACCTGCCGCCATGGCAGATCGTCAAAGAGAAACGCGCGACTTTCGCCGCAACGCCCGCGCAGGACGCGCGCCGCCCCGGGCCCGTGACGGACTGGGGCAATCTGTTTCTCGCCGGCGACTGGACGGCGACGGGACTGCCCGCGACGATCGAGGGAACGATCCGCTCCGGTTTTCGGGCGGCCGACCTCGCCGGTCGCGGCACCTGACGCGACAGACGCCTGCAACATTTTGCGCAACTGACGAGGTTTGGATCATGACCGCAGCCGCGCGTATCGACACGCCCGCTCAACCGCTTTCTCTCGACGAGCTGGAAACCAGCATCCAGAGCGCCAAGAAGGCGCTGCTGGCGCTGGGCAAGAATGACGGTCACTGGTGTTTCGAGCTTGAGGCCGATTGCACGATCCCGGCCGAATATGTGCTGATGCGCCATTTCCGCGCCGAGCCGGACGACAGAGAACTGGAACGCAAGATCGCCGTCTATCTGCGTCGCACACAGGGCGCGCATGGCGGTTGGCCGTTGTTTCAGGATGGCGAGTTCAACATCAGCGCGAGCGTCAAAGCCTATTTCGCGCTGAAAATGATCGGCGACGACATCGACGCTCCGCATATGGCGCGCGCCCGGAATGCGATTCTCGCGCATGGCGGCGCAGCGACAACCAATGTTTTCACCCGCGCACTTCTGGCGCTTTACGGCGAAATCCCCTGGCGCGGCGTGCCGGTGATGCCCGTCGAGATCATGCTGCTGCCGCGCTGGTTCCCCTTCCATCTCGACAAGATTTCTTATTGGGGCCGCACCGTGCTGGTGCCGCTGCTCGTGCTGAACGCCAAAAAGCCGCGCGCCATCAATCCGCGCGACGTGCACATCGCCGAGCTTTTCATCACGCCCCCGGAAGAAGTGAAAGTATGGCCGAAGGGCGAGCATCAGACCTGGCCCTGGGCGCATATTTTCGGCGAGATCGACAAGCTGCTGCGTATCGCCGAGCCCTTTTTTCCGAAACGCTCGCGCGAGCGCGCGATTGAACTCGCGGAACGCTGGACCACCGAACGCCTCAATGGCGTCGACGGACTGGGCGCCATCTTCCCCTCGATGGTGAACTCGCTGTTTATGTACGAAGTGCTCGGCGTGCCCGCCTCGGATCAGCGCATCAAGAACGCGCGCGAGGCGATTGAGCGTCTGCTCGTCGTCAACGAGACGGAAGCCTATTGCCAGCCCTGCGTCTCGCCGGTGTGGGATACGTCTCTCGTCGCGCACGCGCTGCTGGAGACCGGCGACGCCGATGCACGCGAACGCGCGCGCGCCGCCTGCGAATGGCTGGCGCCGCTGCAAATTCTCGACGTGAAGGGCGACTGGGCCGCGCAACGTCCCGACGTGCGGCCGGGCGGCTGGGCCTTCCAATACGCCAACGCCTATTATCCCGATGTCGATGACACCGCCGTCGTCGCTTCCGCCATGGATCGACTGACCAGCAGCGAAAACGCTCAGCCC
>JALRFG010000231.1 GCA_023253795.1 Methylocystis sp. | reverse complement strand
CCACGACCAACGGAGTCAGAGTCCGCTGTTCTACCGTTGAACTATCCCCCAACGCGCGGCCTTGCGGCGGCGTCGGTGCGTGGCTGGATTAGAGAGCGGGGCGGGTCCTGTCAACACTGCGCCGCCCGCGCCCTCCGTCCGCAAGCTCGAGACTGCCCGCATCCCCCGCCTCGACCCGCACTTTACCGGGCGTCCTCCGGCGCATCTCCGGCTTGCGCGATTGCCGACAATCCGGCAAAAAGATGAATTGAAACGAATAATAGCGCCCGGGAGCCGGAAAACGCCGCCGGGCGGGAGAATATTTTGACAAGAACAGAACGGCCAGCTCCCGCTGGACCTGGCCGCGAGACAAGCAGAGCCGGCCACGCGCCGGCGGCGGAGAGTCGTACGCCGCCGGGCCCTGATGTGCGCCCGACGCCCGACGCCGCCATGGGGCCGCGGCACACCTACGCCGCCCTCGATCTTGGCACCAATAACTGCCGGCTGCTGATCGCCCGTCCCGAACGCCGCCCGCGCCGGCGCGACATGGATTTTCTGCATGTCGTCGACGCCTTCTCGCGGATCGTCCGTCTCGGCGAAGGCCTAGGCCGCAGCGGCCGGATCAGCGAACCAGCGATCGCGCGCACCATTGAAGCGCTCTGCGTCTGTCGCGACAAAATGGCCGCCCGCAACGTGACCCGCGCCCGGCTGGTCGCCACGCAGGCCTGTCGTGGCGCGGAAAACGGCGATGAATTTGTCGCCCGCGTTCAGGAACGCACCGGGCTCGATCTCGAAATCATCGATCGCGAAACCGAAGCGGGCTTCGCGGCGCGCGGCTGCGGATCGCTCGCCGACCCGCTGGCGGAGAGCGTGCTGCTGTTCGATATTGGCGGCGGCTCCACCGAACTCGTCTGGCTCACCCGCGCGCCCTGTGCGCAGTCGCCCGGTCTTCCCGCCCGCGATCTGCACAGCTGGACCTCGCTTGAACTTGGCGTCGTCTCGCTCGCCGAACATTTCGGCGGCAAGACCGTCGACGCCCAAACCTTCATGGCGATGAAAAACTACGCGCGCGACGCGCTGCGCCATTTCGCCGAAACGACGGCCGACGCCACGCGCTGTCCGCGCTTTCATTTGCTCGGCACCTCCGGCACCGTCACCACGCTGGCCGGCGTGCATCTGGGCCTGGAACGCTATGATCGCTGGCGCGTTGATGGGCTGTGGATGCATGACAGTGACGCCACCCGCGCCATCGCCCGGCTGCGGGGAATGGATTTTGAACAGCGCGTCGCCAATGGCTGCATCGGTCCCCAGCGCGCCGATCTGGTGCTGGCCGGCTGCGCGATTTTCGAAGCGATACGTGAAATCTTTCCGGCGAAACGCACGCGCATCGCCGATCGCGGCCTGCGCGAGGGCATGTTGCTCGAAATGATGGAGGCCGACGGCGCGCTGGCGCTGCGGCTGTGAGCGAAGCCGCGAGCGCGCGTCGATGAGAGGCGGCCGACGCATTCTGCTGCGACGTTGCTGGATTGTCCGATGACCGACGATTTGAATGCACCATTGGGACGCGATCCGCCGGCCATTATGCCGCGCGCGCAACGTCGCCATGCGACGCTGGCGCTCGCGCTCGCGTTTTGCGGTCTCGTCGGCGCCGCGCTCATCGGCCTGCTGTGGCGAAGTGCGACGGCACCCTCCGGCGCATCCGCCGTCGTAACCCCCATCGAACCAGCGCCGCCCCCGCCGCCGTCCCTCCCGCAGCCTGTCGCGGCCCCGCCAACTGCGACCCTGGCGCAGCAACCACCGGCGTCGCCGGCAGACAACGCCTTTTACGCCAATGCGCTCGAACAACAATCCGGCGTCCGTGTGCGGCGCGGCTCGGACATCACGGCGTCAGGCGCCCGCATCATTCACATCGAACCAGACGCCGGCGTGCGCCTGCCCTCAGCACCAGACGCGCGTGTAACCGAAACCAGCCCGCATGGTCCGATACCGCGCGTCAGTCGCGAAGGATTGCGGCCGATGGACGTCTACGCCCGGACATTTGTGACCTCGACGACATTGCGCCCCGATGCGCCAAAGATTGCGCTAATCGTTGGCGGCGTCGGCCTCAATGC